>CAZVFE010000007.1:0-44967 GCA_964626405.1 uncultured Cytophagales bacterium
AGAATGAGAATTTATTCGAAATTTCAAAATATAATCATCAGGTATTAAATACGGATGTTGAATGGAAATTAGGAGATGGAATGGAATCTATTCTCCAAGAAAAACTAGAAATTGATTGGGTCTTTGCCGATCCTGATAGAAGAGGAAAAGGTGGACAAAAACTCTATAAACTAGCAGATTGCCAGCCAAACATAGTGGAATTAATCCAGAAAAAACCAGATTTAAACTATTTATTCAAATTGAGTCCGATGCTCGATATTGATCAATCTATTAAAGAATTAGAGGGGGTTCAGAAAATATGGATAATTGTATTTAAGGGAGAGGTAAAAGAAATATTAATTAGAAAAACCAAGGAAAAAAGTTTTGACCCACCTATAGAAATAATTGAGTTGAAAACCGCTGAACCACCTTTGCTTATTTATTCAGGTAAAAAATCCGAGGAAAAAGAAAAGAAAAAATATTTAGGTGGAATAGGAAAATATTTATATGAACCACACGTTGGAATACTTAAGGCTGGATTTTTTAAACAAATCCAAAATGAAAATCTCTGGAAGCTAGGAATCAATACTCATTTATATAGTAGTAATATATTGATGGAAGATTTTAAGGGGAAAATTTTTGAAATTTGCTATTTCGGAAAATTTGAAAAGGGAAAAGTAGAAAAAATTATTGGAAATAAAATTGAAATAATTGAAAAAAATTTCCCTTTGAAACCAAATGAAATATACAAAAAACTAGGATTGAGACCAGGAGGAGACCATTTCCTATATTGTTTTAGAAACCAAAATGAGAAATTAGAAATGGCAATTTGTAAAAGATTATAAATTCCCATAATTTCGAATTAAAATTATGTTAATACATGTGTATGAAATTTTTTAGTTTTCTTTCACTATTATTTATTTTGATCTTAAATATTGAGATAAATGCTCAGGTATTTTCTGCATTAGATGAGGTAGAAGGAAAAAATGAACCTGGATTTTATACAAATATAAAGGGTGAGGAAAAAGAGGTTGAGGATATTTGGGTACATTATTTAGGCAAATTTGGCTCAGTAAAAAAGGGGAAAAGAAATACCTATTTGAGTAGATCTGTAAATATCCCGAATGTTCCTTATGCAGACATGCGAATGAAATCAAAAATTCATTATGGTTCGAATGAGGAATTAAAAATGTTTGTTTCAATAGAAGTTGAAAATGGAAAGGATTATTTGGTAAAAGGCGTAAATGGTTATACTGAGGCAACTATTTGGCTTGAGGATTTTAAGCCATTTTTGGAAAAAGAAATCGCATTTAGAAAAGAAAAAAAGAAATTAGATGACCTTTATTTTGAAAAAGAGCGAATTTTCAAATCCAAGGATCGAATAAATAGAGAAATTCAAAATAATAAGGATAAAATAGAAGAATATACCAATCGTTTAAATGAGGCGAATGCTGAAGCATTAATTTTAGAGGAAAAATCTAAACAAATAGACCTTGAAATTCAAGAAATAGATGGTAAAATTGATGATCAGGCTAAAAAATCAGAGGAAGCAAAGGGTAAAATTCCTTAAAATCCACTATTTTGGTAGGCTTTTAAAAAATAATTCATTAAGTTTGTTTAGTTCATCAACTAAAATGAAAAAGACTAAACTAATTTTTGTCTCATTTTTAATCCTTTTATTCTGCTCTTCCTTTGGAATAGTAGATACAAAGTCAATTGCATTTTCAGAAAAAATTACCCTAGTTGATTCAACAAATAATTCTCAAAGAACAACTTCATTTTCTAAAGAGGATTTAATTGAAAATAATCCAACTAAAAAGGACCTATCTAAATCAAATCAAGAAAATTTCAATTTAATTGAAAAACTAACGGTCATATTAATGAAAACGATCAAATTCATTATTATGAAAGTTGCAGCTATCTTTATTTAATGAAATTTATCGTTAAGACATTAGTCCATAATAAACTTGAGAATATTATTCCTCAGTTCAATCAGGATTTATTCACTAAATTATCTCCACCCTTCCCTCCTGCGAAATTAAATCGTTTTGATGGATGCAAATTAGGGGACAAATATTCTATTGAACTTAATTTTGGGATAAAATTCATTTGGGAGGGAACCATTACGAGGGAAGAAAATTCCGAAAATTACTATTTATTTGTGGATGAAGGAACAAGATTGCCCTTTGGTTTAAAAAAATGGAAGCATCAACATTGGATGATTCGAAAAGGGGAAAACACTACAGAAATAAAGGATGAAATTGAATATCGTGCTGGAAATAGGATTTTAGATTTACTATTATATCTCGGACTATACGGATTAATCATTTACCGTAAACCACTTTATAAAAAATATTTAGCCTAAATTTTCGCTAGCATAATCCACTGCTTTTTTAGCAGGATAAATGGAGGCTAGGATTCCGACTATAAATACAATAAAAATCACTAAAATAAAATCTTGAGCAATTAATTTTATCGGATAGGATTCTAAAAAATCTCCTGAAAGGCCTGTTTTTAAAATCCCAAAACTATTTTGAATATAAGCTAGAAAAATAGCTAAAATAATACCAAAAATTGTACCTATAAAGGTTATTAATAAACCTTCAATCAAAAATATTTGAAAAATTTGTCTAGATTGAATTCCCATACTTACCATTGTTTTTAAATCTTTTCTCTTTTCAACCACTAAAAGTGAAAGGGAGAAAAACAAGGTAAAAGAAGCCACAATAATGATTCCGATCATCATAAGGGTTACGAATAATCTTTCTATCTGAATAGCTTGTAAAACATTTTGATGTTGTTCTTCGATTGTTAAAACTTTCAGACCTTTTTCCTTTAAGCTATCTTGAATTTGTTTTTGAACCGAAAGTGGATCCGAACAAATAATTCTAATTGAAGAATATTGATTTTCTAATCCAATTAAATTCTTCATGAATTCAAAATCTACAAGGAGGGATTGGGAATCAAAAACAGGATCAACACTAAATATTCCTCCCGGCAAAATGGTAGATTCCTTTAAATTTGAAGTAGAAAACACATTGAATTTTTGTAAGCTTTTGCGATTAGGATAAAAAATTTGAATTGGTAATAATTGGTTTCGTAAATCCATGCCTAGGGAAAGAAATAGGCCCTCTCCTATTAATGCTACTGGAAAATCTTCATAATGCAAGGCGTATTCACCTGCAATTAGGGAAGATTCAAAAGATTTAGATGGGATAAAATTCGAGTCCAACCCAATTAAATCGGCAACTATCTGATTATCGCCATATTTCAAAAGTACTTGATCTTTTAATTCACCTATGGCAAAGTCAATTTGGTCATTTTCATTTAGAACTTTAAAATCATTTGAATTAAAATTGAAAAATTTGCCATTTTCAGGAACAATTCTTAATTCTGGTTCGTATGACTGGAAAAAATTAATTTGAAAATCTTGAATGCCATTAAAAAAGGAAAGAACGAGAATTAAGGCCATTACTTCAAAAGCCACCCCAACCATGGTAAAACGAGACATCATGGAAATAAAGGTGCTTTTCAATTTTGATTGAAAATAACGCTTAGCTATGAAAAATGAGAATTTCATAATAATTATTCACTATCCTTATCTTCAGGAGGAATATTCAAATTTTCAAATAATTTTTCAATTTTAGCCGCATATTCAGAGGTGTCGTCCAAATAAAAATTCAGATGGGGAATGATTCTTGCTTGGTGACGAATTTTTTGTCCAAGAGAATTTCGAATCATTTTCGTTTTTTCATTTAGTAAGTCTACCATTTCATTCGGGTTTTTCACTAAAAGAAAACTTAAATAAATTTTCGCTATAGAAAGGTCAGGAGACATTTTTACATCTGTGATCGTTATCATCCCGCCTTGTAACAAGCTTTGATAATCTTTATGAAAAATTTCACTTAAATCTTTCTGGATTAATTTCCCAAATTTTTGTTGTCTCATTGATTCCATTACACAAATATTCAGAAAAGAATTCAAAATTCATAAAAAAATAAAATGAACATTCTATATTAGTGTGAAATTTAAGTAAATGTATCAATTAATCCGAATCAGAAATCTTATTCCAATCTTAGTAATTGCGCTGGGAACTATCTTATTGAGCATTTATTATCAAAAAATTGTAGAATTTCCTTTCCGATTTGAATTCAGGAATTATTTAGTAGGAAAGAAGTTAGTTGAGGGTTTTGTTTTATACAAAGATATTATTGCTGGCCTAACCCCTGCAACGGCCTTAGTTTTTCAATTTATTAGTTTTTTAGGACTAGGATATAATTTTAATTATGTACTTGGCAAGATTATCTTAATACTTCAAGGATTAATTTTAAATAGGGAGATAAACCGATTAAATATTTTTCCACAGGCAGGAAATTCAATATTTGTTATATTTCTGATATTTGCAGCTATTAATCCAGCGTTTCAATTACCCTCTGCTCAATTATTTGGCTTAAGTTTTTTAATATTGGCCTGGACGGAAATTGCGCAAAGATTGAATAAAAACACTATTTCAAATAGAATATTTTTAATAGGCGTTTATCTTGGCTTGGCCTGTTCCTTTTATTTTACTTATGGATTATTCATTTTTGGAATATTATCCGCATTGATTGCTCATTCCAATATCAGTTTAAGAGAAATAACTTTGGTCTTAATCGGATTTTTAATCATTGTATTTTTCAACTATTTATATTTAACTCTGAATGATTCATTGGATTTTTTCATTGAAATGATTTTAAGGAATTCTTTTCAATTCAGATTACCAAGCAAAGAGTTTTTAGTCACAGATGCTTTGTTTCTAATACCTTTTATTTTAGCTGGAATAATTCGCTTTATTTTTACAAAGAAAAGAAGCCTTTCGGCTATTCAAAACAGAATTTTTCAAACAAACTTAATTTTATATATCAATTCCTTATTAATTATTCCATTTTTAAATGATTATAATTTAATTGATTTCATTTATTTCCTTTTACCTGTAAGTTTATTATTATTTGAAAGTTTGGAATTAACTAAAAGATCCATAAAAAGAGAAATAATTTTCCTTTCCTTTTTAGCATTAGCCTTTTATAGTCAATTTATTAATATAACCAACCAAAATAATTCAAAAGAGAGAATTCGGCCTGAGTTAGGTTTAAAAAATAAGAGATTAATGGTTTTGGGAAATCAAATAGATGAATATTATGATAACCTATCTATTGGACCTTTTGTTGATTGGAAATTAACGAATAATTTGTTCAATAATTTGAATAATTATTCAACAGTCATAAGGGCAAAAGATTTACTCGAAAATTTGGAAATAGACTATATTTATGATCCAAATAACCAATTTATTAAATTAAAAAATCGTCTACCTTTCATTTACAAGAAATTTAAAAAAATAGACGATAATTTATATATTAAGAACTAGCAACAAGAAATTTTATTGACACGATTGGCATGTCTTCCGCCTTCAAATTCTGTATTAAGAAATGCAAGTAGGCATTCTTTCGCTTCCTCCAAAGAAATAAATCGTGTTGGCATGCAGATAATATTTGCATTATTATGTGCACGAGCAAGTTCACCAATTTCCTTTTTCCAAACGATGGCAGCTCGAATACCTTGGTGTTTATTTGCAGTAATAGCAACTCCATTTGCAGAACCACATAATAATAATCCAAAATCAAATTCTCCTTTTTCAACAGATTCTGCAACAGGATGCGCGAAATCTGGATAATCTACAGAAGATTCTGAATAAGTACCAAAATCCTTAGTTTCATGACCTAATTCATTTAAATAATCAATTAATTGAGGTTTATACGAATAACCAGCATGATCACCTCCAACAGCAATTTTCATTCTATTAATTTTTATTTTTTATAGTTTAAGAATTCATTCATATTAAGTGCATTAAAAGTAAGATCCTTAATAAGACCCCCTTTTTGAGCCACTTTTACCCCGTATTCCATTTCAATCATTTTGTCTTTTTGATGGGAATCAGGGTTGATGGAAACCATTACACCTTTTTCTAGTGCAAGATAAAGAAAACGCCAATCAATATCTAATCGGTACGGACTAGCATTTAATTCTACAGCTACTTTATTGGCTTTGCAGGCGTCCAAAATAATATTATAATCTAAAGGAAATCCTTTTCGTTCAAGAAGTAATCTTCCGGTTGGATGTCCTAATATACTCGTATAAGGGTTTTCAATTGCCCTTAAAACCCTATTCATTGCCTTATCTAAATCCATTCCTAATTGAACGTGAACGGAGGCTACCACATAATCAAAACTAGCAAGAATTTCAGGATTATAATCCAAAGAACCATCTGGTAAAATATCCGCCTCTACTCCTTTCAAGATTTTAAAATCTGTCCATTTTTTGTTCAGTTCATCAATTTCTTGATGTTGTTGCTCTACTCTTTCAGGTTGCATTCCATTTGCAAAAGCCAAGTATTGTCCGTGATCAGCAATACCAAAATACGACAAGCCCATGGATCTAGCAGATTCTGCCATTTCTAAAAGCGTATTTTTACCATCTGAGTAGGTGCTATGATTATGCACACAACCCTTTAAATCTTGGTATTGGATTAAATCTTTTTCTTGATATTTTTCAGCCCACTCCCATTCTTTATGTCCTTCTCTCATAGGAATTGGAATAAAGGGTTTTTCTAAACTTTCATAAATTGTTTTTTCAGACTGAAAATTTATGGAATTAATTTTCTCGAAAAAATTAATTTGTTCAAGATGTTTAGGGGAAGAGGATTGTTGAAACTGTGTTTTAATAAATTCATCCGAACTACACCAAAAAATTTCTATTGGCAGGGATTTATCCTGAAAATTCCCTCTCCAAATAAATGGTGAGCTATTTTTAAAATCTTCTTTAAAATCCGGATTGGATGAAAGTTGAAAACCGGCACCAAAACTATCCTCGGTTTCAACAACAAAACTTAAAACGGAAATCACTTCGGAATTCCTTCGTAATTCACCTGAAATTTCAACTTTATTGAATAATTTATTCAAAGAATTTTGAATAAATAAGGCTAATTCTGTACCAACATGAATTCGAACTTTATTGGCATTCGATTTCATAAAATCAATATAATCCAGAATATTGGCTGTCATGGACTTCCCAAAGCCTTTAATAGTTTCTAATTCTCCTGATTTACATAATGATTCAAGCTGGGCAAGATCAGTAACTCCTTTATTTATCCAAATTTGTCTGGTCATTTTAGGACCTAAACCCTTAATTTTTAATATATCTAATAATCCTTTAGGAGTTTGTGCTAATAAAGACTCCAATTCAGGAGAATGGCCATTTTCAATATATTCTTTTAGGAGTTTTAGGGTGGAATCTTTTACTCCAGGGATAGAAAGTAATTCTTCATCTGAGGCTTGGGCCAAATTATTGGGAAATTTTTCCATAGAACGGAGAGCAAAACTCAGGTTCCTTATCTTGAATTCGTTATAATCATGTAAGGTCCATAATTTCACCAATAATTCAAGGGAATCGATAATTTCTTCGTTATTTAGCATTAAAATCTCTATTTTCTAATTTCAATAATTTTATTTTTCTATCTAAACCCCATCGGAATCCTGTTAAAGAACCATTTTTTCCTATCACACGATGACAGGGTATAATGATTGCAATTGGATTATCTCCTACTGCTCCGCCCACAGCTTGAGAGGCTTTTGGATTCCCAATCTTTTTTGCAATCTCACCGTAGGTAGTTGTTTTGCCATAAGGAATTTCAAGAAGAGCCTTCCAAACAGATTTTTGAAATTCAGTTCCTGAATCTAAATTGAGGGGTAGTTCAAAAACCTGAAGTTTTCCATCGAAATAATCCATTAAAGAAGTTTGAATTTTAATACCAAATTCATCTAAATTATTGGATATTTCAATTTTTTCATCTTCTGTTAAAGACATTCTAATGATTCCATTGGGGGAATATTGCACATAAATTTTTCCAAGTGGTGAGGATAGATTCAATTGTCGCATTTTAATATAATTGATTTCGTAATATATCTTCTAGGGTTTCCCTTTTCCGAATCAATTTTAATTCACCTTTATCCACCAATACCTCAGCGGGAAGAAATCTTGAATTATAATGGGAGGCCATCGTAAATCCATAAGCACCAGCATTCATCATAGCAAGGATATCTCCTTCTTTTACCTTATTTAGGGTTCTTTGATTTTGATGTCCTTTTAAATCGAATGAAAAGGTATCTGTTTCACAAATATAACCAACAACTCTGTATTCTTCTTGTTGGGAATCATCTTCATTGGATGCATTGAATATATGGTGATAAGAGCCATACATCATTGGTCTAATTAAATGATTCAAACCAGAATTAATTCCCACAAAATTCAGAATTGGATCTTTCTTAACTACGTTTACTTGGCTCAGAAAGGTTCCTGCTTCAGAAACCAGGAATTTCCCAGGCTCAATCCAAAGGGTTAATTCTTTTCCATATTGATTACAAAAATCCTTGAAAGCTGCAACCATGGTTTGTCCAACCTCCTGAATATTAATACCTGGATCTTCAGGGGCATAAGGAACTTTAAAACCACCTCCTAAATCAATGATTTCAAGGTTTGGAAAATCAATTGCTAAATCAAAAATAGCTTTTGCAGCTAATTTAAACGTATTTCCATCCTTAATATCTGAACCAGTATGTTGGTGCAGACCAATTAAATTGATTGAATATTTCTGAACGATATCCTTAATTTCTTGAATTTGATGAATTGAAATTCCAAATTTTGATTCAGGATGTGCTGTCATGATTTTATGATTACCACCTCCAACAACATGGGGTTTTAATCGAATCATGCAGGGTTTAGAAGAACCATATTTAATTCCAAATTTTTCAAGAACAGAAAGGTTATCTAAATTAACCATTGCCCCTTTATCTACGGCGAATTCGATTTCGGAAAAATCTACACCGGAGGGAGTAAAAGTTATTTGATTTGGTTGAAATCCTGCTAATAATGCCAATTCAAGTTCTTGAGGAGAAACTACGTCTATTTCTACACCTTCCGCCCTCATCAGTTTTAAAATAGATAAATTGGTATTGGCTTTACAAGCGTATTTTATCTTTAGGTTAATTCCTTGAAAGCTATTAGATAAAATAGAAATTTTTTCTCTAATTTTGTCACCATCGTAAAGATATAAAGGTGTTCCAAATTGATTTGCAATATCGGAAAGTTTATGTCCTTGAATTGAATAATTAATCATAATAAACAAATATCAACAAAGATACCATTTTTAAAATGAAAATTTCAAAACAAAGCTTATTCCTTTTAATCCTTTTTTCAATTCAATTAATACCTTTATTTGGGCAACTAAAATCAGGACCGATGTTGGGTTATTCGGATCTTAAAGAGGTGATGATTTGGGTTCAAACAAATGGTGCCTCTACAGTACAAATCAAATATTGGGAAAAGGGTAATTCCAAAAATGTTCATTTTACAGAGAAAATGAGCACCTGGAAAGATGAAAATTTTACTGCTCATTTATTGGCAGATGAAGTAGAATATGGCAAGAAATATGAATATTCTGTACTAGTAAATGGGAAAGCTCAAAATTTTGAATACCCATTAGAATTTCAAACCCAAGATTTATGGCAATATCGTAAGGATCCTCCTAATTTTTCCTTTGCCTTCGGATCCTGTAATTATGTCAATGATGAAAAAAGTGATCGTCCGGGTAGTCCTTATGGTGCTAATTTAGATATTTTCACAACCATAGATTCAAAGCATCCTGATTTTATGATTTGGGGAGGAGATAATTTTTATTATCGTGAGCCAGATTATACCAAAACAGGAATGTGGTACCGGAATGATGATACCAGAAAAGTGAAACAATTAGCCCCTTTATTGGCACATACGCACCAATATGCGATTTGGGATGATCATGATTATGGTCCGAATGATGCTGATCGCTCTTGGACATTAAAAAACCTTTCTTTGGAAGTATTTAAGCAATATTGGGCTAATCCAAATTATGTATTTGAAAATGAGGGAGTAACCGGGCATTTTTCTTGGTCTGATGTCGATTTCTTTTTATTGGATGACCGTTGGTTTAAGGCGCCAAATGATTTGGAGGATCCAAACAAGGATTATTTTGGTGAAAAACAATTAAATTGGCTATTAGATGCTATGACCTACAGCAAGGCTAGTTTCAAGATAATTGTGACGGGGGGACAAATACTAAATCCTGCCAAAGTATTTGAGAATATGGCAAATTATGAGGCGGAGAGAAATAAATTATTAGCAGAAATAGAAAAGAGAAAAATTCCGGGAGTATTATTTCTGACAGGAGATAGACATGTTCATAGTTTTTGGAAATTGAATAGAAAGGAAAATTATCCCTTGTATGAAGTAACGGCTTCTCCTCTTTCTGCAGGGGTAGCAAAGCCTCATAAATTAGATAATAATGAGGTTTTAGTACCTGGAACATTGATAAGTAAAAATGGTTTTGCGTATATTCAGGTTAGCGGGCCGAAAGATGATAGGGTGATGAATATTCAATTAATCGGTACGCAAGGGGAATTATTATGGGAACAAAAATTAAATGCTAAAGATTTAAAATAAATGGAAATATTATTAACAAGAAAGGATGATGCCTTTCATTTTGAAGGAATAGGAAGTACAGGAATACCCATTAATATTGATGCAGGTGAAAACATTGGTGGACATAATTTAGGGGCAAGGCCAATGGAATTATTATTGATGGGGCTAGGAGGTTGTACCGGTATTGATGTTGTTTTAGTTTTAAAAAAACAAAAACAAACGATTCATAATTTTCAAATTAGAGTAAGTGGAGAAAGAGAGACAATTGAGGGTACTATGAAAACTCCTTTTAAAACAATCAATGTTCAATTTGAAATTGAAGGAGAGGTGGATCCAAATAAAGCCTTAAGAGCTATTACAATGTCTATGGAAAAATATTGCTCCGCAACAGCCCAATTAGAGGCTTCTGCTCAAATAAGTCATTCACTCCTAATAAATGGTGAGAAGATTTAATTAAACTGCCACAGGGGCTTTAATTCCAGGATGAGGATCATATCCTTCTAAAGTAAAATCTTCGTATTTAAATTCAAAGATATCTTTTATAGCAGGATTGATTTTCATGGTTGGAAGTGGTCGAGGTTCTCTACTAAGCTGTAGATGAACCTGATCATAATGATTCGAATAAATATGCGTATCGCCTCCGGTCCAAATAAATTCACCTAGGTCTAATTCACAAACCTGCGCAATCATCATTGTCAATAAGGCATAAGAAGCAATATTAAAAGGAACGCCAAGGAAGACGTCTGCACTTCTTTGATACAATTGGCAGGATAGTTTGCCATTGGCCACATAAAATTGAAAAAAGGCATGACAAGGCATCAATGCCATTTGGGGAAGATCTCCTACATTCCAAGCTGAAACGATAATTCTTCTTGAATCTGGATTATTTTTTAGTTGATCAATTACTTGTTGAATTTGGTCTATTTTCAAGCCATTGGCATCTTCCCAGAATCTCCATTGCTTACCATAGACTGGACCTAAATCTCCGTTTTTATCCGCCCATTCATCCCAAATACTTACACCATTATCTTTTAGGTATTTGATATTTGTTTCGCCTTTTAAAAACCAGAGTAATTCATGAATTATTGACCGGGTATGTACTTTTTTAGTAGTAACAAGCGGAAAACCTTCCTTTAAATCAAATCTCATTTGGTAGCCGAAAACTGAACGCGTGCCCGTTCCGGTTCTATCTGATTTTTCAACACCTTTATCTAAAATATGTTGGAGAAGATCTAAATAAGCTTTCATAAATTAAAAATATTAAAAACGGTCAAATTAACGATTATAAATCAAGTTTACATTCTTGAAATTCCTCATCTACCCAAATAAAAACATCATCTTTTGCATCAACGAACCATTTATCCATTGCAATTGATTGTTTTCTTTGTTTGGCAATATCTGCTAATTTTTCATAGTCCATTTCAAAATCAGCAAAATGAGGTGGATATTTTTCTTTTAAGAACAGGATTCTTGCCCCAGTCTTTCCATCAGCAGTACGAAAATTCATTGGTTCAGAAATTTGTCCAACCTTCATGGTATCTAAAGCTAAATATAGAGCAGGATCCATTGTTTTATCAAAATCCAATCTATTAGAAAAATCAGCTGAATTACGTAAAAAACCTCCATTATCCTGAGTATCTTTATCCTCAGATAATTCTTTTGCCTTTTGTTCAAAGGTAACAGTATCTTTTTCTATTAAGGTACGAATACTATCTAAATAATTTTTAGCAGGAGTTAAATCCAATTTTTGATACTCTGGACGGATTAAAATATGGGAAGCACGATATTCTTGTCCACGTATTGCCTCCAATTTAATTAAATGGTATCCAAATTCTGATTCCACTACTCCGGACATTTCACCTGGTTTTAATTTTAATGCTGCCGCCTCAAAAGGTGCTACCATTTGTCCACGCTTTGAAAACCCTAAGTCTCCTCCCCTTTTTCCTGAACCAATATCCTCGGAATAAATTCGAGCAAAATCCTCAAACTTTTCACCATTTCCTACCCTACGTTTAATATCTAAAAGGCGATCTTCAATAACTCTTTTCTGTTCTGGGGTTGGACGCGCCAAACGGACAATCTGAGCAACTTCAACTTGGGCAGGAAGATAAGGTAAAGAATCCTTCGGAATTTCATCGTAAAATTCTTTTACCTCAGAAGGGGTAATTTTTACCTTACTTGCAATTTCTCCTTGCATTTTATTGTAAGTCATTTGTTCTTTTAAATTAGAACGAATATCATCCTTAATAGCCGAAATAGATTTTCCAAATGCATTTACAATATTATTAGAACTGCCATATTGAGACTCCATTTGTGCCATTCTAGAATCTAATTCAGATTCAACCAATAAATCCTCTACAATTACAGAATCAATTTCTGCTTTAGCAAGCATCATTTTATTCACGATAAGGCCTTCTAATAACTGACATCTACTAGGAGGTGGGCCTTGTTTAGAAGAAAGATACTGAAAATATTGGGCATTCAATTCTGATTCTAAAATATAATAATTATCTACCTTAGAAACGATTTTATCCAGTAATTCTGGTTGACCTAATTGAGCTTTAGTGGTGAATATAGTACCTAGTAAAACTATTAAAAATAAGCTTAATTTCTTCATTTTCTATTTATTTCAATAAACTTTTTAGTTTATCAATTTCATAATTTACTGTATATTTTTCTTTACAATGCTTTAGCCAGTCTGAGGCAAATTTATCTTGCAAAACTTTGATTATTTCCACTTTGGCTTCTTCAACATCCATCAATCTTTCTTCTTCAATCTTTTCCAAATTTAAAAAATAAAAACGGTTATTCGACTCGAAGTTGGTTATTCCTTTAAGAATTTTAACATTTTCTAACTCAGGAAATTCAGAAAAATACAAATCACCCTCATTATAAATAACTGAATTTGGTTTGATATAATTATACCTTAACAATAAATCTTCATTGGAAGACGTATAGAATTTAAATGAAATACGAGAATTCCGATTAGCATTTGTTTTAGAAATTGGATCTAATGAACCCATATCTTTTTCGATAATACGTGTTATTTCAATCGATTGTTCCCCAAGTAATTCCACCAATTTATTCATTCTGTTAAAAGAAATATCTTCTGGTTCAGAATTATCTCTGTAGGAAATTATTTCTAAAACATTATCTGGATTGGAAAGCATATAATTCGTTAATTCATCGAATAATATCTTTCCATTTTCATTCCATTGTATGGAATTTAAATCATATACAATATCTGGGAAATGCTTATTGGATGGATAAGGGGATTTTGAAAGTTCTTCTACTACCTCCTTAAGGGTATTTTCATTGTCGGAACTAATTAGTTTTCCTACAAAATGCTTGTTTAAAATAAATTTATCTGAATTTTCATTAAAATAGGTGAGAATATTCGATTCATCCAAAGAAGGAGCAAAAACAAGGGAATCTGTCATCTTACTTAATAAACTCGCCTCATAAAACTCTTTTAAAGAAGCCTTAAATTCAGGATTAATTTCTTCCAAATCTTTTTCAACTTGTTGTAAAATGGAAGAATTCAAAAATAAATCAAACCAAGCATCAAGCATTAAATGAGGCACACTACCCTCCCTTTGGTATCTAATCTTCTGTTGGCCAATGATAAAGTCGTAAAAACTTTTTATTTTCCTTGTTTGATTATTAAAAACTATTAAAGGTTCTTGGAGAAATAATTCATTCCCCATTCTATCGGAATTATAGCGTTCAAAAGCGATTCTCTTATTATTTTCATGAATTTTTAATCCATATAGTTCGGCATTTTTCTTAATAAAAGATTCTTTAATTTGGTTAAATCGCGAATCATCTGAAAGAATTTTTCTTTTTATAAATTCCTCTAATTCCTCAAAAGGAAGAAGAGGTTTTTTATCTATCAATTTAAAAATATGCCAGCCGAGATTTGTTCTAATTGGAGCGGTAACCTCACCCGTATCTTTTAAGGTAAATAATTTTTCTTGAAGAAATTCGTCTAAATCTGAGGTAAAATACCATTTGCGTATTTCCCCACCCCTACCACGAGAATAAGGGTCTTCCGAAAAATTCTTACAAACTGATTCAAAGGTCTCTCCCTTTAAAAGGTATTGATTAATTTGGTCAATTTTATTTTTGGCCTCTTTATTTGCAGTTTCCTCTGCATCAGAACCTATTGAAACCAAAATATGGGCTAAGCGAATTTTTCCAGAATTTGGCCTGATTGAATTCAATTTTATGATATGATAACCCGCTTGCGTTCTGAATGGCGAAGAATATTGACCTTCTTGAAGAGAATACATCTGATCTTCAAAGGAAAATTCTGTCTGCAAGGCAGTTAGATATCCTAAATTCCCTCTTTTCGATGCAGTCAATTCATCTTCAGAATATTTTAAGGCAATATCTTCAAAACCGGAGCCATCAATTAAATATTGATAAATTTTTCGAATTTTGTTATTGGCTAATAGGGTATCTCCGGAACTTGGATTTTTCGGAAGTTTAACTAAAATATGAGAAACATTTAATTCAGATTTCATTCTATCATAGGCTTGACGAACCATGAAATCTAATTTTTCATTATCTAATAAATACGGATCCGCTAATTCTTTTCTAAAGGAATTGAATTCCTCTTGAAATTCAGGGTCTTCGGAAATACTTGAATTCAGAGCATCCACTAATTTTAGTTTTTCATTAATGAAATCCTCGATTATTTGTTCTTTTTTATCTGAAATGCTTGAATCTACCTCGAATAAATTCCTGTAATTATTAATTAATTCTTGATTATTGAATGGCCTTCCATCAATAACAATATCTTGGCCCATCAAGGAAAAACTAAAAACTCCAAGAACGAAAAAATTAATAAAAAATCTCAAACCCTATTTTATGAATTAAAGTGTCAAAAATACAAAAAAATATCCCAATCAACCTAATAAATTGCAGGTTCTTGCTGTGATAAACAATGAAACGAACCTTGACCCCAAATTATTTTTTCTGCGGAAAGTGGAATGATCTTTTTTCCCTTAAAAAGGTCTTCCAAAAGATAAACAGCTTGGTTGTCTTGATCGCAATTAAAGATGGGTAAAATGACCCCTTCATTACAGATATAAAAATTAGCGTAGGAACCTGGCGCCCTAAAATCATCAATCACCACTGGAGAGGGCATTTGAATAGGGTAAATATTTAAGGAATCTCCATTAATTAAGTGCATTTTTTTCAACATTTCAAGGTTTTCTTGAAGAACGGCATGGTTATCATCCAATCGGTCTTTTTCAACCATGGTTATAACCGTATTTTCATTCACAAACCTGACTGTATCATCGATATGGCCATCTGTATCATCCCCTACAATCCCATCATTTACCCATAAAATTTGTTCTGCCCCGTAGTATTTTTTTAAATATTCTTCGATTTGAGATTGATTTAAATGAGGGTTTCTATTGGGATTCAATAAACATGATTTGGAAGTTAAAATTGAACCCTTCCCATTAAATTCTACTGAGCCACCTTCCATGACAATTCCCGGAGAAATTAATTCTAATTTGAGGTATTCTGCAATTGAGCTTGGGATTTCATTATCATTATGAAATGGAGGATATTTTCCTCCCCAAGCATTATATTCCCAGTTTAGGACTTTCTTTTTATTTCGATCTTTATTAATTATAAAAGCAGGCCCATGATCTCTACACCATGCATCATTTGTAGGATGTATATGGAATTCAATTTGATTTTTTTCAATAGAATAAAGTTCCATATTTTCCAATATGAAAGGAATTAATTCAGTCCTATCAATATTCAAACAGACTTTTTCTCCTTTGGAAATAGCTTTAATAAAGGCAAAATACTCAGGGTACATTTCTTTTAACTTTCCACCTTGCCAAGAATGATCATTATGAGGAAAGGTTAACCAAGTTGCACGATGATTTTCCCATTCAGCAGGGAAAAAGAAATCAGTTTGGAGTTCAGAATGCGACATAAAAAATTTATACTTTCGTAATTATTTAATTCCTTTTGAAAGAATAGGAAACCTTAACCAAGATTTTGGATCAAGAGAATATTCATCAATATGAAAACCTGGGGCATAGCGCTCTCGCTTCCATTGATTTCTTGTCCATAATTGAAAAAATCTATCCATAAACCCTTTCAATTCATCTTTTGAATATTTATTTGACCATTTTATGATTAAATGTTGGAGTGTTTGATCTGGATTTAAACGATCAAAAAAAGTAAGTTTTTCAATATCATTCAAAATTGGATAAGGCATTAAATCCTCTTCGTCAATTTGTTTTTTATCTAATGGACGTAATTCAGCTGAGGGTTCTAATTTATTCACCATTTTTAATCCTTTAATTCTAAAATGATTATTCAAACCAAACTTTTCTAGCCATTTTAACCAATTTCTAATAAAAGGTTTATCTATTCCAGATATTGGAGAAATAGAACCTGAGGTATCTCCATCCATAGTTGCATAACCAACACTAGCCTCTGAACGGTTGGAAGTAGCCAACAATAAGGCATTTTTAATATTGGCAAGCATCCAAGCTGAAGGAGACCGTAATCTTGCTTGAATATTCTGCAAGGCAATGTCATCCGTTTCCCAAGTTAACTTTCGTTCAATAGATTGTTCAATGATAGAATGATATTCATTGATTACCCTGTCTAAATTAAAATCATAATGTGTTGAGCCTATATCTTCGGCAAGATTTTTTGCGGATAATCTGGTTTCCAAAGAGGAATTTTCTGTTCCTTGGTATAAGGTAGTCAGTAAAAATCTCATCCAATCCTTCTTGGTTTGAAAATCTTGATTCATATAGGATAAGCGTTCCTTTACTCCATTTAAGCCTAATTCCTTGAAGGATAATTCAAGGGAAATCCGGCAAAGGGCCGCAATACAAGAGGAATCAGCACCGCCGGACAGGGAAAGAACCCAACCTTTTGAATTGGATTTTCTCATATAATCCCAAAGACCCAAAGAAATTCCCCTGGCAAATTCTTCCTCTAAAACAAACTGTCCATCTTCCCATTCTTGCATTTCGAAAAATTCCTTTTTTAGAGGTTTAGGATTAATTTTGGCATCAAATTGAATAGTTCCTTCCTGAATGATATCTAATTTATTTTCAAAATCAATATCTGCATAAATTAATTTTCCATCTGAAAATGAAAATCTTTGACCATGGGCTAAAAACTTGTCCTCAGAATAAATGTAGGTATCACCATCAAAAATAGTTCTTCCTGATTCATTTCCTAATAAATTAGCAAAGACATAGGTTCCTGAAATAATATTTGCACCATGGCTGACCAAACTTTGTCTAGTTTTGGGCTTATTGAAGGCGTAATGGGAGGCGGTAGGACTAAATATACAATTTACTCCTCTGCCATTAAAACTATGGGCCGGACGACGTTCTGCTTCCCAAGCATCCTGACAAATTTCGATTCCAAAATTTATTCCATCTGCCTGAAAGGTATAATCTCCAAAAGGTATTTTTTTATTTTTGATTTTGATGAAGGATTGCATACCTTTTTTCCAAGCTTTAAACCAACGATGTTCGTAATGAAGACCATCATTTGCCAAAAACTGTTTAGGAACAATTCCAATAATTTCTTGATTATTAATTATTGCTGCTACATTATAAATATTCCCATTAAAGGCCATTGGTAAACCAAGAATCACCCATTGATTCTTTACAAAAGGTATGATCTTATGTAAAGAATCCAATGATTTTTGGTGGATTAAAGGATGAAGGAACATATCCTCACAACCATAACCACATAAGGTTAATTCTGGAAAACATAATCCATCTATACCTAAAGCTTGGGATTCGCTAATTTTTGTGATAATTCTCTCCAAATTACCTTCCCAATCTAGCGGAATTTGATTCAATGAAGCAGCACCTAAACGATATTTTGGCATATCAATTATTCCTTTGTTGATTTCTTTTTCTTCTTTTTGTTCTTTTTAGAATCCTATTCCAAATTCTTACTTTTTCAGTGGAATTTGGTCCTTCTGCAGCATAATCTAAAGTTCGAATATGTTTATATTTCCTAGACCAAATCCAAGAAAACGCTTCTCGAGGTCGATAATAACTCGATTCATGTCGATGTTCAACCATTACTTTACAAGTTCTTTTTGGGCACCTTGGCGACCAACAAGAACTTACTAAAAATACTAGCAGGAAAAGTGCTAGAAGGTGTTTTAAGTTAAAAAGACATGTTTTTGAAATCATATTGAATAATAAACTAAGTCTTTAATAGAAAACTATTAGTTTAATTACAAATCAAATTTTAAATTTACAAACTACTTGGCTTTTAAATATAAAGATAAAAAACGTTTTAAATATAACATAATATTATGGAATATCCTGTTATGGAATCTTTTTACACATTACAAGGAGAAGGAAAATATTCTGGTAATGCAGCTTATTTTATCCGTTTGGGTGGATGTGATGTTGGATGTGTTTGGTGTGATGTAAAGGAATCTTGGCCGGTGGATACTCATCCTATAAAGACGAGTGAAGAAATTGTAGAAAAAGCCTTAGGTCATCAAGGTAGAATAGCCGTAATTACTGGAGGGGAGCCAATTATGCATAATTTGGATCCTTTAACCATTAAATTAAAATTGGCAGGTTTTAGAACGCATATTGAAACCTCGGGAGTTGGTAGCTGGTCTGGCACTTGGGATTGGGTATGTTTATCTCCAAAAAAATTCAAAAATCCGAATCCAGAGGTATTTAAATATGCGAATGAATTGAAAATAATCGTTTATAATAAGTCGGATTTTAAATGGGCAGAAGCTTTTGTTGAAAAAATGCCAGAAGATTGTCTTTTATACCTTCAACCGGAATGGTCCAAAAAAGAAGAGATGACGGATTTAATTATTGATTATATTAAGGAAAATCCCCATTGGAAATTATCCTTACAAACTCATAAATATATCGATATTCCTTAATGAGGAAATGGCTTTTCATATTGTTATTACCTAGTTTGGCTTATGGACAGGAATTGGTATCAGCTGGTCCGGTTGAAAAATTAAATACGTTTAGGGTTCAATATTTCCCTTCATTTAATAAGGCAAATCAAAAAATATATTTTACTTCCCGTGTAAAGGGAATAGAACATATTTTTCATTTCGAGGAAGGCAAAATTATTCTTGATTTTGAAAATAAATATAATGAAGGTACTGCCATTATTTCTGCTGATGGAAAAACGATGATATATTCAGAATGTAATTCATTGAAATCCTTTGGATCCTGTGATTTAGTGGAAAGGAAATGGGAGAACAATCAATGGTCTGAATCCAAAAATTTAGGAGCAGAAATAAATTCAACGGATTGGGAAGGCCATCCATGGCTGAGTGAGGATGGAAACACCTTAATTTATTCTTCGTCTAAATATGGAAGCAAAGGAGGAAAAGATATTTGGATAGCGCGAAAAAAGGACGGTTTTTGGATGGGTTCGGAATTATTGATGGAGAAAGTAAATACAAAATTTGATGAAATTGGCCCCTATTTCATAGAAAAGGATTCAATCTTACTATTTTCTTCAAACAGACTAGGAGGAAAAGGAAAACAAGATTTTTACCAATATGATGTTCGGAAACAGGAATTAAGAAATTGGGAGGAACTGAATTCTGAATTAGATGAAGCTGGGATTTTAATGAAGAATTGGGAAACTGATGAAGGGGGGATTCGGGAATTTTTATATTCAAAAGATTTAGTAGACCAGGAAGGAATTCGTACGGAGATTTGGCAGGCCAGATTTAAAATTAAAGAATTGCCCAAAAGGGAATTTAGGACTGAAGAAAAAAAGTTTGAGTTTTTAGTGATTCAATTTGAAATAAATTCTTTTGAGATTCAGGAAATTAGTCAGAATATGGTAGACTTAAAAGAATATTTAAGTCAGAATCCGGATTTAAGCATTGAAATTATTGGTCATACAGATGCGAGTGGGGAGAAGGGGAACAATCAGATATTATCTGAGAAGCGTGCGGAGAGCCTAAAAATCTGGCTAGAGGGGCAGGGAATCTCTCCTACTCGAATGATTGTCAGAGGGGAAGGGAGTAATTTTCCTATTTCTGATGATCCAGCAAAAAATAGACGAATTGAAATTAAATTTAAATAAAAATAGAAATTAGTTTAATAACTATTTATTTTCAAAAACAGCTTCAATATAATAATAATAAATTGTAGTAGTGGCCTCAAAACCGGAGTCAACACCGAAAATTATCCAAGCAGAACCATTTTCATCAGAACGAACGCTAATTTTTGACTTGGAATATAAGGATTTATAACGGTACAAAGTATCATTTGAATCATTTGAAAAATTTCCTAATAAAATCATATCTTTTCCGGATTCCGCTTGATTTCCTTTATCAATATTCATTCGATAATAATTGTCTACAGGGTCCAAAACTTTTTTAGGTTCAACAGTAGAGCCTCCTGCTTTTATAAAAACTGATTCTCCTGGGGACCCTCCTACTCCAAACGAACCACTTGGTGCATTGGTAGCAAATTCCAAATTCATGGATAAATAATAATCTGTATTAGGTTCTAATCCATTTATTTTTTTCTTCACGAACATAAATAAATCATCGGAATGGTTATTTCCACTTTGTTTTAGGCCTAATGATTCATAATATAAATTCAAAAATGGAATTGTATCCAATCCATAACTTAGCTCATAGAATTCTTCCATTCCAGAAGGATAATCTGCAAAATCCACAATCCATCCTTCATTATCCTTTAAGGTAAAAAAATATTTGGAATAGGATTTAGAAATTGGCTTTATTTTCTCTTGTGTACAAGAGAAGATTAAAAAACAAATTAGGGTCAGACTAAATTTAGAATTCATCGTGGTTATTTTTTTTAAAAACGAAAATTTTATCTAATTTGGTATATTAAAACCACTAATAAAAATGTTTAATTCCAATTTATTCGCAAAAAAAACTTTATTCATCATTTTATTTTTTGGTTTGGTCAGAAAAGGTTTTCATTCTTTTTCATAAAGGATATTGTATTTACAGGCAATTAATTTATCTACAAATAAAAATTTTCAAACAAAAAAATAAAAAACCAAATGAAAAAATTAATCTTATTATTTGCAATTATGGTATTAGGAACCATAAGCTTAAATGCTCAAACAGTGAATGGTCTCCCAATTGGAGAAATTGATTCCGATTATTTAGAAATTATCGGGCGTGTAAGAGGAACTACAAAGGTCGCCGTGGAGGTAGATTTTGGTCAGGGTAAAAAATTTGGTTCAAACCTAACAAGAAAGAATGTTATTCTGGATGAAAATGGGAAATCGATTGTTTTTAATTCAATTATTGATGCTTTGAACTTTTTCTCTTTTTATGGTTATGAATTTGTAAATGCCTATGCGCATCAAGTTGGTCAGACCGATGAAGTGCAATATCATTATATACTAAGAAGAAAAGAATAAAGTTAAAAGAGAAAGGGAATAATTTAGCCCAGAAATCTTATGGCTAAACTATTCCCTTTTCCCTATTCTCTTAAAAAGAATATTATCTTTTATCTTGGGAGATGAATTCTCTTTCGTTTTGACCTACATAGATTTGACGAGGACGGCCAATAGGCTCATTATTTGCTCTCATTTCTCTGTATTGTGCCATCCAACCCGGAAGTCTACCAATTGCAAATAATACAGTAAACATATTAGTTGGAATTCCTAAAGCTCTGTAAATAATTCCTGAGTAAAAATCTACGTTTGGATATAATTTTCTTGCCACGAAATAATCATCTTCTAGAGCGGCTTGTTCTAAGGTTCTAGCGATATCCAATACGGGATCTTCAATTCCTAGGGAAGTAAGAACTTCATTTGCAGCTACTTTAATAATTCTTGCTCGAGGGTCAAAGTTTTTATAAACACGGTGCCCAAAGCCCATTAATCTGAAAGAAGAAGTTTTATCTTTTGCTAATCCCAAATACTTTGCGGTATCTCCTCCATCTGATTTAATAGCCTCCAGCATTTCAATTACTTCTTGATTTGCTCCTCCATGCAATGGTCCCCACAATGCAGAGATACCAGCAGAGATAGAAGCATATAAATTTGCATGAGAAGAACCTACTAATCTTACTGTAGATGTAGAACAATTTTGCTCATGATCTGCATGTAAAATCAATAATTTATTCATCGCCGAAACTATTTTTGAATCAACTGAATAGGATTCTCCAGGTTTTGCGAACATCATTGTAAGGAAATTCTCACAATAATCTAAATTTGTATTGTATGGAACAACTGCCTCACCGATGGATTTTTTATAACCCCAAGCAGCAATGATTGGCAATTGAGCTAATAAGCGGTAAACCGCTTTTTCATTATCTTCGTTAGAATCTGAAGAATAAAAAGCCGAAAGTGCACCAGCAACAGAACCTAATTCACACATAGGATGGGTATCACTAGGAAATGCTTTTTGAATGGCATGTAAACCTTCCAAGTATTTTGCCTCCGCATTAATTTTTGAAGTAAATTCTGCTAATTGACTAGCATTTGGCAGTTCACCATTCAATAATAAATAGGCTACTTCAATAAATGAGGCTTTATCTGCTAAATCTTCAATTTTATAGCCTTGGTAGCGCAAAATCCCCTTTTCTCCATCAAGAAAAGTAATCGCACTTTTAGTGGATCCAGTATTTTTAAATCCTGGGTCATAGGTAACATAGGTAGATGATCCTCTTAATTTGGCAATATCAATGGCCTTCTCGCCTTCTGTTCCTTCTAATGTAGGAAGTTCATAGCTTGCGCCTTCCAAATCAATTTTAGCGTAATTAGACATAATTTTAAAATTCTCTATTCGACTTTTGAATTCCTAAATATAATACTGAAATTTGAAAATATTAAATACATTCCCATATTAGGATAATTTAATTTAATATATTCTATTTTTTCTTCAAAAAATTATAATATTTATTCATGAAAAGCAAATTTTCTAAATTAAATACCAAATATTCATATTCATTTTTGGATAAATTTCTTAGATATGTACAAATTGATACTACATCAGACCCAAATTCTTTGACTGTTCCTTCAACAGAAAAACAAAAGAATCTAGGAAAAATATTAGTGGAAGAATTAAAGGAAATGGGGATTTCCAATGCTCATTTGGATGAAAATGGATATGTTTATGCTTATTTAGAATCCAATCAAGAATATTCAATAGATCCTATTTTCTTTTGTAGTCATATGGACACTTCCCCAGATTGCTCAGGTTCAAATGTAAAACCGATTGTTCATTCAAACTATTCAGGTCAAGATATTGTATTACCAGATGATCCTTCCATCATTATTAAATTAAAGAATCATCCCCAGTTAGAATCTCAATTCGGAAATGATATCATTACGGCCAGTGGCACTACCTTATTAGGAGCAGATAATAAGGCAGGAGTGGCAGAAATCATGGATGCATTTAATTATATGTGTCAGAATCCAGATTTCCCTCATGGAAAAGTATATGCCTTATTTACACCCGATGAAGAAATTGGTCGGGGTGCAGACCATGTAAATCTTGAAAAACTTCAGGCAAAATTTGGATTTACGATTGACGGGGAAAATCCTGGAGATTTAGAAGTTGAAAATTTCTCGGCGGATGGACTAGTTTTAAGTATACAAGGGGTTTCTTATCATCCAGGACTTGCCAAAGGCAAATTACAATCTGCGATAAAAATTGCTGCAGAAATCATACAAGCCTTACCCAAAGAATTAAGTCCGGAGGCGACAGAAGGAATGGATGGTTTTATTCATCCAGTACATGTAGAGGGGGCAGCTGAAGAGGCGAAGATAGAATTTATTTTACGAGATTTCGAAACAAAAAATCTGAAAAATTACGGAAAAATAATTCATGAAATTTCTGAAAAAATAGTAAATAAATATCCTGGATGCTCCTTTTCAATAGATCAAAAAGAGCAATATCGAAATATGAAGGATGTTTTAAAAGAATATCCTTATATCCAAAAATTAGCCGAATTCGGACTTAAAATGACAGGATTAAATCCTTGCATCCATGCCATTCGGGGTGGAACAGATGGCGCAAGATTATCGTTTATGGGCTTGCCATGTCCGAACTTATTCGCAGGTGAACATGCCTTTCATTCTAAGGAAGAATGGGTCTCTGTACAAGATATGGAATTGGCGGTTAATATGATTTTAAATATTATTTATTCCCATTCAATGGTAGCAGGAGGTTTTGAGGAAATATCATAAACAACTCTATTTACCCCTCTCACTTTATTAATAATCTGATTAGACACCTTTGCTAGGAATTCATAAGGTAAATGACACCAATCGGCAGTCATACCGTCCAAGGATGTAACTGCACGCAATGCAACTACGCGTTCATAGGTACGCTCATCTCCCATTACCCCAACAGACTGAACGGGAAGTAACATAGCACCTGCCTGCCAAACTTGGTCGTATAAACCTGCATCTTTTAGACCTTTGATAAAAATATGATCTACTTGCTGAAGAATGGAAACTTTTTCAGCAGTAATATCTCCTAAAATTCGGATAGCTAAACCTGGCCCTGGGAATGGGTGTCTACCTAGAATATCTTGTGAAATACCTAAAGTAGCCCCTACTCTTCTCACTTCATCTTTGAATAAAGTGTTCAATGGCTCTACCACTTTTAATTTCATGAAATCTGGCAATCCACCAACATTATGATGAGATTTAATGGTTGAAGAAGGACCTTTTAAAGAAACAGACTCAATTACATCTGGATAAATGGTACCTTGTCCTAACCATTTTACGTCTTCGATTAAATGGGCTTCTTGATCGAAAACATCAATAAATACTTTTCCAATTGCCTTTCTTTTTGCTTCTGGATCAGAAAGTCCTGCAAGAGCTGAATAGAATTGGTTCTTTGCATCTACTCCTTTTACATTAAGGCCAAAGGATTTATAGGAAGCCAATACTTCTTCGAATTCATTCAATCTAAGTAGGCCATTATCAACAAAAATACAATATAGATTTTTGCCAATTGCTTTGTGCAATAAAGCTGCGGCTACCGAGGAGTCTACTCCACCAGACAAACCTAATACAACCTTATCTTCGCCTAATTTTTCTTTTAATTCTTGAACAGTAGTTTCTACGAAGGAAGCTGAGGTCCAATTTGGCTCACAACCACAAATACCCAGTACAAAATTAGAAAGGATTTCTTTTCCTTCGGAAGTATGGGTAACTTCAGGATGGAATTGGATACCATAAATTTGTTTCGAATTATGTGCAAATGCCGCTACTTTAACTTCTTCTGTAGATCCAATGATATGAAAATCTGAGCCTAAAGAAGTGATTGTATCTCCGTGAGACATCCATACTTGGGAGTCAGACGAAATCCCTTTTAACAATGGATTACTCTGAGTAGAATTTAAAATAGCTCTACCGTATTCTCTCGTATCAGACGCTTCTACAAAACCACCTTGTGTATGGGCTAAGAATTGGGCTCCATAACAAATTCCTAATATTGGTAAATTCCCAAATTGTGCTAAATCTAATCTCGGAGAATCTTCTTCTCTTACAGAACAAGGTGAACCTGAAAGGATAATTCCTTTAATATCTTCCGTAATTTCTGGAACATTATTGAAGGGTACAATTTCAGAATAAACCTGAATCTCTCGGATTCTACGTGCAATTAATTGGGTAACTTGAGAACCAAAATCTAGAATTAATATTTTTTCCATCGGCTATTTTTGCAAAGAAATAAGCTACAAAGATGCGAAAAAAAATTAAGGATAAAGCAAATATTTCTTTCTAATTAGCAAATATTTTTCCAAATCTTCCTTCCAAGAATCCCTAATTTCTTTTTCCGATTTCCCTTCGATTAATTGTTTTCTTAATTGGTCCGTTCCTGCTAGTTTATCGAAAAAGGCAGAATTCAGAAAAAATTTTTCTTCTAATCCTGATTTTTCATAAAATTCCATAAGGTATTTCAAACTAAAATGAAGTTCCCTTGAATTGACCTTTCTTAAATCATATCCATAGCATTTTTCACCTATAAATACAGGTTTTGAAGCACCAGGTTTTGATTCTGGGGTAAAAGAATAATTGCCAATTTTAAATGCGGAGCTACCAATTACTTCAAACGGATAATCCGTACCTCTACCCACACTGACAACAGTTGGCTCAAATAAACATATAGATGGATATAATTCAATGGAATGAATATTTTTTAAATTTGGAGAAGGTGGAACATCCACAGGAATTCTATCCTCATAATGGTAATTTTTTGCTTTTATTATTTTTAAATTAGCTTGAATACCTTCTTTTAGCCACTTTTCTCCATTTATCATATTGGCTAATTCTCCGGAGGTACAACCATAGACTATTGGTATAGGATTTAATCCTACAAAAGAAGAAAATTTTCTATCCAAAACAGGCCCATCCACATAATGACCATTCGGATTACCTCTATCCAAGACCATGAATTCTATGTGATTTTCGGCAGCGGCCTCCAAACAATAATGTAAGGTAGAAGAATAAGTATAAAACCTTACACCAATATCCTGAATATCAAAAATTAAAACATCTATTCCTTCTAAATCTTTAGGAAATGGTTTTTTATGGCTACCATACAAGGATACTATTGGCAAACCAGTCTTTTCATCTTTTTCATTATTGATTTTAGCCCCCGCATCTGCTTCTCCTCTAAACCCATGTTCAGGGGCAAAAATCACTTTCACTTTTACCCCTTTTTCAATTAATAGATCCAAAATATGTTGGTTATCTACCATTGAGGTATGATTTACGATAATCCCTACATTTTTATTTTTTAATTGGGGAATATATTCCTCAAATTGGGCAGCTCCTGGAGAATATTGTCCATTAATATTCATGGATATAAAAAAGAGCAGGATAGCAAATTGAATTATTCGGGCCATTTTACTTAATTTGTAAATAATTCCTCAATTTAAATAAGTTTTTATATGGGAAAAAGATTTTCCCTTTTTATTGCACAAAGATTAAGAAATACCCAATCTCAAACCTTCTCCAAGAATGTTACAAAAATTGGCATAGGAACCATTGCCTTGGGGCTGAGTCTTTTGATTATTTCTTTTGCTGTATTGAGAGGTTTTCAGCAAAATATTTACAATAAAATATACCAATACAATGGTGAAATTCAAATTAGCTTATTCGTAGATCAAAAAACAACAGCTCCAGAGTTTTTTGACAATAATCAGGAATTTATAAAGGAATTAAATCAAAACCCGAATATTGAACGAATTGAAGAGGTTGTGGAAAGTCCTTCCTTATTGATTTCGGATGAGTCTATGCAAGGTATTATACTTTCTTCCTATGATGAGAAAACTTTTCCAGATTGGAAGAAAAAAGAAGGAATTTATCTATCCAAAAACCTAAGTAATATATTAAAAGCAAAAATAAAGGATAAAATTATTGTTTATTTTATTGGAGATCGGCCAATTCCTAGAAAATTAATTTATGAAAATTCTTTTAAGACAGATTTGGAGGAAATTGATAATAATTTAGCATTTGCCCCAAAAACCTGGATAAGGAAGTCTTTGAAGATTGAAGATAATAAAATAAGTAGCTTAAAAATATTTTTAAAAAAGGATATCAATTCCAAGGAATTTATTGCAGCGAATTCAGAATTAATTCCCCCAAATTATTCGATGAGAGATATGGAAGAAATTTATCCAGGCTTATTTGATTGGATGAAATTATTAGATACCAATATTTTAATTTTAATCAGTTTATTGATTGTAGTAGCTGGTTTTAATATCGTAGCAACGCTTTATATTTTAATGATTGAGAGAATCCCTATGATTGGTATTCTTAAATCTATGGGGGCAAATCAAAGTCAATTAAAAAACATATTTTGGTGGAATGGGGGCTTCATTTTAATTCGAGGAATCATATTAGGAAATATCATTGGATTAGGCTTATGTTTTATTCAATCAGAATTTGAAATAATTCCATTAAATGAATCCATTTATTATATGTCTTTTGTACCCATAAGTTGGTCGATAAATACCTTAATATTAATCAATTTATTTACAATTTTATTTGTAATTTTGATTGCCTTAATACCAACCCGATATTTAGACAAATTAAATCCACTTGAGGCGATAAATTTTAAAGCATAAGATGAAAAAAACATTTTTATTATTATTGATGATTTCCTTTACCGGATTATCACAAATTCAGGTAAAATATAGTCTTGATTTAAATCAACTAGAGAATGACCGATTAGAGGTTATTGTTGAAAATCCACAATTCATAGAGAATTCTGTTGTTTTTTATTTTCCAAAAATGGTACCAGGAACCTATGCTTATTATGATTTCGGCAGATATGTATCAGATTTCAAGGCATTTGATTCAAAGGGAGTAGAATTAAAGACAAAAAAGATTGATGAGAACGGTTATTCAATTAATGGTGCAATTAATTTGGCTAAAATCTCCTACAAGGTAGATGATTCATGGGATAGCCCTGAAATAAAGGGTGAATATATTTTTGAACCTGCGGGTTCAAGTTTCCAAAAGGATTCCCTTTTTGCCTTGAATACCCATTGTATTTTTGGTTATTTCAAAGGATATGAAAATAAAGCTGTGGAGGTAAATGTTCTTCATGGCGACAATTTAATTGGGGCAAGTTCGATGAAAAATTTATCTAAGGATAAAAATCGAGACATTTATAGGGAATCCAATTATCACCGTTTGGTAGATTCTCCACTTATGTATTCCATTCCAGATACCACAGAATTTTTTGTGGCAGAAACCAAAATTTTAGTTTCTGCATTTTCACCGAATAAAATGATTAATTCCAAGCAAATTGCGGAAGAATTAAAACCTTTATTAGAAATTCAAAAAGAATATTTAGGAGGGAAATTGCCGGTTGACAAATATGCTTATTTAATTGTCTTATCTGATTACCTAAAAAATGGTTCTTACGGTGCATTGGAACATTCCCAAAGTTCTTTTTATTATTTGCCTGAGGGAACTATTGAAACATTAGGTCAGGATATAAAGGATATTTCAGCACATGAATTTTTCCATGTAGTAACCCCCTTGAATATTCATTCTAAGGAGATTGGGGATTTTGACTTCAATAAACCAAAGATGTCGCAACATTTATGGATGTATGAAGGCTTAACAGAATATGCTGCACATCATGCTCAACTGGTAGATTCAAAAAATTATGAATTATTCATGGAGCAAATTTGGGATAAAAACACCTCGATGTTATTGCAATATAATGATAAGGTACCCTTTACCAAAATGAGTAAAAAAGTTTTGGATAAGTATAAGGAAGAATATGCAAATGTTTATCAAAAAGGTGCTTTAATAGGATTCGGCCTAGATTTAACCTTAAGAAAAATTAGTAATGGTGAATATGGAACGCAAAGGTTAATGCAGGATTTATCCAAAAAATATGGAATGAATCAATCATTTGTGGATAATCAATTATTTAAGGAAATCGTGAATATTTCCGGTCAAAAAGAAATTGGTGAATATTTTAAAACCTATGTAAAAGGAAGTACTCCCCTACCTGTTGAAGATTGGTTAAATTGGATTGGATTTAAGGTGGAGCGTTCAAATGAAAAAATAAAAAGATTCAATTTAGGCTTTGATTTTAGAGGAATATCTGTCAATTCAGAGACTTCAAGAATCGTAATTGCCTCAGAAAATGCAGTGAATCATATTGGAGAAAAATTAGGTTTAAAATCGAAGGATGAACTAGTTTCTATCAATGATTTTTCTGCAGATTTAAGTAAAATATCTGAAAATATTGGGCTATTGAGATCTTCTTTAAAGGAAGGAGATGATTTAAGTATGATTGTCGCTAGAAAAAATTCAAAAGGAGAATTCGAAAATATTGAATTAAAGGGGAAATTTGAATTTCTAGAAGAAATTGCCCCTCCTAGAATCATTGAGGTTGAAAATCCTAGTAAGGAACAATTAAATCTTAGAAATAGCTGGTTGTCGGGAATTTAACCAATTGAATTATTTTTCTTGAGCCTCCACCACAGAAATGGCTGTCATATTATAAATTTCTCTTACAGAAGAACCTAATTGTAAAATATGGGCCGGCTTTTCTAAACCAAGAAGAATTGGACCTATATATTCAATTTCCCCTACTTCCTTTAAAAGGTTATAAGCGATATTGGCAGCTGATAAATTAGGAAATATCAGGGTATTTGCCGAACTATTCTCCAATTGAGCGAATGGGTAATTTTTATTTCGAATATCAACGTTCAGCGCAATATGAGCCTGCATTTCCCCTTCGACTATCCAATCGGGGTGTTTGGATTTCAGAATGCTTGTTGCATCTTTCATTTTCTTAGCCTCCTCTCCTTCTGACGAACCAAAATTACTATAAGAAACCAGGGCAATTTTTGGGACTATATTAAATCTTTTTACGGCCTTGACAGTCAATTCGGTTATTTCCACGATTTCTGAGGTGGAGGGGTTAAAATTGATTGTAGCATCAGAGAAAAACAGGGGACCTTTTTTGGTTAGCAATAAATACATACCAGCAATTTTATTTACCCCAGATTTTTTATTTAAAATCCGAAAAGTAGGTTTAATTACATCTGGATAGGCTTTGGAAAGTCCACCAATCAAACCATCCACTTTATTTTGTTCCAATAACATAGCGGTAAAATAGGAAGGGTTTTCCATATTAGACCGAGCGCGAATAAGGGTTGAGCCAGAGCGGTACCTTTTGGAATAATAGATTTCTGCAAATTCGGATTTAAGGATATCTACTTCCTTGGATAGTGTACTGATAATCTCAAAATCTTCTAAATCGATATGATTGGCCTCTGCAATTTTTTTAATTTTCTTTTCGTTACCGTATAATACTGGGAAGGCAATTTTTTCATCTAAAACCATCCTAGCAGCCTTTAATACACGAGCATCCTCTGAATCAGCGAATAGTATCCTTTTAGGGTTTGACTTTGCTTTATTGATGATAAATCGCATTAATTGATTATCAAAACCTAAACGATTGGATAATTCAAATTCATATTGGTCCCAATCTTTGATGGGCATTTTGGCCACTTTAGAATTCATGGCAGCCTTGGCAACAGCCATGGAAATCTGCGAAATCAAGCGTGGGTCTACTGGCTTTGGAATAATGTATTTTCGTCCAAAAACTAATTCTTGACCTTCATAAGCCTTGAGAACCATATCTGGAACTGGTTTTTTAGCAAGATCTGCCAGGGCATGTGCAGCGGCCAATTTCATTTCATCATTTATTTCGGTAGCACGAACATCCAAAGCGCCTCTAAATATGAAAGGGAAACCCAAAACATTATTCACTTGGTTAGGAAAATCAGAGCGACCAGTTGCCATAATGATATCTTTTCTTGCAGCAACGGCTTTATTATATTCAATTTCAGGACTTGGATTAGCCATAGCAAATACGATAGGATCTTTTGCCATGGATTGAATCATTTTTTCATCTAAAATATTTCCAGCAGAAAGACCAATAAACACATCTGCCCCTTTCATAGCCTGTGGCAAGCTTTTACCTTCCTTATTTGAAATAGCAAAAGGTTGAAGATATTTATTTAAATCTTTGCGGTGGGTGGAGATAATTCCATTAATATCAAAAATATCAAAATTTTCTAATTTTGCCCCCATTTTTATATAGAGTTTCATGCATGAAATAGCAGCAGCTCCTGCCCCAGAAACTACAAATTTCACCTTTGAAATATCTTTTTTTACAATTTCCAAAGCATTTTTTAATGCAGCAGAGGAAATGATTGCCGTCCCGTGTTGATCATCGTGCATAACGGGAATTTTCAAAGTATTTCTTAATTTTTCTTCGATTTCAAAGCATTCAGGGGATTTTATATCTTCCAGGTTTATTCCTCCGAAAGTAGGTTCTAGATGGGCAACAGTATGTACAAATTCATCAATATCTTTACAGTTCAACTCTAAGTCAAATACATCAATATCTGCGAAAATTTTAAATAAAACTCCCTTACCCTCCATTACTGGCTTGGAGGCCGCAGCTCCAATATTGCCAAGTCCTAAGACTGCAGTTCCATTAGAAATTACAGCAACAAGATTTCCCTTGGCTGTATAATCATAAATTGTATCGGGGTTTTGGGCTATGGCAAGGCAAGGTTCGGCTACGCCTGGAGAATAGGCCAAAGATAAATCTCTCTGACTTGCCGTAGGTTTTGTTGAGCGAACTTCAATTTTACCCGGTCTACCCTGAGAATGATATTCCAGGGCATCTCGTTTTATATTTGTTTGTTTATTTTTCATTATAATTAGGTATTAAATTCATTTTCATTTTTGGAAATCCAAATAGTAGCTACACCATTACCAATAAAATTAGTGATTGCACGGGCCTCAGACATAAAACGATCAACTCCGATTAAAAGTGCAAGTCCTTCCAAAGGAATTACGTGGAGGGCGTTTAAGGTGGAGGCTAAAACCATAAAACCACTCCCAGCCACTCCGGCTGCCCCTTTGGAAGTAACCATTAATACGCCAATAATGGTTAAAATTTGTTCAAAGGTAAAATCAACCTTATAAACCTGAGCCAAAAACATAATTGCCATGGAAAGGTAAATGGTAGTTCCATCCAAGTTAAAGGAATATCCGGCAGGAACTACTAGACCAACCACGGATTTAGAACAACCTTTTTTCTCTAATTTTTCCATCAGAGAAGGCAGCCCGGCCTCAGAGGAGGACGTTCCTAAAACAATTAATAATTCTTCTTTTATGTAGGAAAGAAATTCAAAAATATTTTCTTTACAATGGCGTAGAATAGCACCTAGAATAAGAAATATAAAAATAGCCATTGTGATATAGACTGTAACCATCAATTTCGCAAGAGGAAGAAGGGAATCTATACCATATTTTGCTACAGTAATCGCAATACCACCCAAAGCCCCTAGAGGAGCAGTATACATTACCCAATGTAAGCCTTTGTAGACATAATTCGAAATTTTTGAAAGGGCCCGAATCAAACCTTTTACCCTATTGGAACGATTTAAAATAATCCCCGTTAAAATAGCAAATAATAAAACTTGAATGGTGCTATTTTCATAAAAGAATTTTGACCATTCGAAAGACTGAGCCTGTTGATTAATAGCTGAAATTTTATCTACGTTTTCGGAGGATTGGAAGATATTTGCCCCAGGCTGGATGAAATGTGCTACAAGAATACCGATAATCAAGGCAAAAGTTGTAACAATTTCAAAGTATAAAATGGATTTAGCGCCAACTCGACCAACTTTTTTTAAGTCTCCCATTTGGACAATCCCCAAAGAAATTGTTAAAAATATGATAGGATTGATAAATAATTTTACCAGAGAAATGAATAAACCTGAGAAAATTTCTGCTAGAGTTGGCCCAAGTTCAATGCTTGTACCCAATAAGGAATATTTGAATTTTTCTTCGAAAACGGGATATAAGGCCCATTCTTTAGCAAAAGAACCCAAAAAAATGCCAAGCAAAATAAAAATTAAAACCCAAAAGGTAAGATGTGAAGTAATTTTTTTAAGATTCATGCGTTCAGAGAGTGGTTTAAAGAATTTCTCAAAAATATTGTTTAAATTTAAATTTTAGTAATTAATTCTATAAATACAAATTTTCAATAGGTGAACTTTTCAATTTCCTAAGTTGTTTTAAAACTATTATGAGTGAGAAAATAAAATGTTTGATTATCGGTTCGGGACCAGCAGGGTATACGGCCGCAATTTATGCTTCTAGAGCAGGTTTGAATCCAATAATGTATATGGGTGGACAACCAGGTGGACAATTAACTACTACCACGGATGTTGATAATTTTCCGGGGTATCCTAATGGGATTGATGGGCCAGCCATGATGGTGGATCTAGAAAACCAAGCTAAGAGATTTGGAACAGATGTTCGACATGGAATGGCAACCAAGGTAGACTTGGAATCGAGCCCTAAAAAAGTTTGGATTGATGATTCCATTGAATTGGAGGCTGATTCAGTCATTATTGCTACCGGAGCATCTGCAAAATGGTTAGGACTAGAAGGAGAAAAAACATTCAATGGCTTAGGCGTTTCTGCTTGTGCGGTTTGTGACGGTTTTTTTTATAGGGGACAAAAAGTAGCGGTTGTGGGAGCTGGAGATACTGCTGCTGAAGAGGCAACTTATTTAGCCAATTTATGTCAGGAAGTACATATGATTGTACGAAGAGATGAAATGCGTGCTTCTTTAATCATGCAGGAAAGAGTAAAAAATAATCCGAAAATCACCATTCATTGGAATTCAGAAACTAAAGAAATTCTTGGAGATGAATCTGGTGTAACAGGCGTATTAATTTCGAATAATAAAACAAAGGAGGAAACAAAATTAGATTTGACAGGCTTCTTTGTTGCTATTGGACATAAACCCAATACGGATATATTTAAGGGACAATTAGATATGGATGATAATGGGTATTTAATTACAGAAAAAGGAAGTAGTAAGACCAATATCCCTGGGGTATATGCTTGTGGGGATGTTCAAGACTCTACTTATCGTCAGGCTATTACTGCGGCGGGATCAGGATGTATGGCAGCATTAGATGCTGAAAGATGGTTAGGATCAGTAGGATTACATTAAAAATTAAAAATTAATAGTTTGTACCGATTTTATTTTACTTTTCTTGTTGGTGTATTATTATTTTCTTCCTTGGTATCTAAGGCTCAGGAAAGGACTTTGTTTAGAAGGAATACCCAAATAGAAATAGAAAAGAAACAAAAAAATGATGATTGGAACGAACTTCCTCCCCTACAAATTTCCTATGATAAAAATCAGTCTACTGGAAAGATCATTGCAAGTGAGGATGAATTCAAACAATATACCCCAGTAAGAATCATCAATCCAAGTATTTCAAATTTTGATACCACCAGTGTAGATGAGGGGGAAAGTCTTGTTGTAGAAATTGAAGAACAATCTGCTACTTTGGGAACAGATAATTTCGTAACAGTGGCCTCTTATTTTTCTATTTGGGATACGAAAAATATAGATCCCTATGATATTGATTATAGAAATTTTGGAGATCCTGTGGATATTCAATTATATAATGATTCAAAGGGTTGGGCTATTCCAACGGGAGAAATAAAAGTAACCAGTAGGTTTGGGCCAAGATGGGGTAGACTACATGCAGGTACAGATTTAGATTTGGATACAGGAGATCCCGTTTATTCCACTTTTGATGGAATCGTGAGAATTTCTGGATATAATTACCGAGGCTATGGAAACTATATTGTGGTAAGACATTATAATGGATTAGAAACACTTTACGGACATCTTTCGAAAAGATTATTAGAGCCAGGACAATTTGTTCGTGCAGGAGATGAAATAGGTAAAGGAGGAAACACTGGAAGAAGTACAGGTTCTCATTTACATTATGAAACCCGCTATGAAGGGAATCCATTTAATCCTGAATTCGTATTTGATTATAAGCAATCAAAGCCTCGTAATCAACATATTATCATTACAGAAAAGACCTTTGATAAATATTCTTTAGCTTTAAGAAATGAAATTGGTACAGCTGGAGAAAAGGTAAAAAACAGACAAACCACCTGGTATACAATTCGACGAGGTGATACGCTTGGTGGAATTGCAAGAAAGGTTGGACTTACTACAGTTCAATTAGCACGTTTAAACGGAATAAGAACAAGTTCGACTATTTTTCCAGGAAAAAGATTAAGAATCAGATAAGATGAAACTAGATATTTTAGCAATGGGTGCTCACCCAGATGATGTTGAATTAAGTTGTTCAGGAACCTTAATGAAGGCCATTGCAGAAGGCAAAAAAGTGGGAATTTTAGATTTTACACGTGGAGAATTGGGAACACGTGGTACTCCTGAAATACGCTTAGCCGAATCGGAAGCTGCAACAAAAATCATGGGTATTCATGCTAGAGAAAATATTGAAATCCCCGATGGTTTTTTTGAGAATAATAAGGAAAATCAATTAAAAATCATCGAAATCGTAAGAAAATATCAACCAGAAATTGTTATAGCAAATGCTTTAGAGGACAGACATCCAGATCATGGAAAAGGGGCTCGATTGGCTTATGATGCTTGTTTTTTATCTGGACTTAGAATGATTGAAACATTGGGGGAAGATGGTGAAAAGCAAAATGCATGGAGACCTAAGCGCATATTACATTATATCCAGGATCGTTATTTAGAGCCAGATTTCGTAATTGATATTTCTGAATTTTGGGATAAAAAAGTAGAGGCCATAAAGGCTTTTAGAAGTCAGTTTTATGACCCTAATTCCAATGAACCAGAATCCTATATTTCAAAACCAGGATTTTTAAACTTTATTGAAGGACGGGCAAAAGAAATGGGACATAAAATCAATTCAGAATACGGAGAGGGATTTCAAACTGAATTCACCTTATCCGTTAAATCATTGGATAATATTCTTTAAGGAGCTAATCGAAAAATTTCCCAGTCATTTTCTACCTTTTCATAGGCAAGTCTATCATGTAAACGGGAAGTTCTTCCTTGCCAAAATTCAAAATAATTGGGGATTAATTCATATCCACCCCAATGGTTGGGCATAGGAATTTTCTTTCCTTGAAACTCATTTTCTAAATTTGTATAACTTAATTCTAATTCTTCTCTAGAATTAATTGTGGAGGATTGGTTTGAAACAATTGCTCCTAATTGAGAGCCTATCGGTCTTGAATGAAAATATTTTTCTGAATCATATTTCGAAATTTTAATGACCCTACCTTCAATTCGAACCTGTCTTTGCATTTCTGGCCAATAAAACAGAAGAGAGGCGTTGGGATTTTTATTTAAATCTCCCCCTTTCTTTGAATGATAATTCGTGAAAAAAGTAAAACCCTCTCCTATTGCCTTTAATAAAACGATTCTTGAGGAAACCCGATTCTCAGATGAAGTAGATAAAGTCATAGCATTCGGTTCATACATTTTTGCCTCAATTGCATCTTTCAACCAACGTTTAAATTGTTCGATTGGATGAGGATGAACAAGGTTTTCCACTAATTCTCCCTTGGTATAATTTTGCCTAAAATCTCTTAAGTCCATAATTCCCTATTTTTTATAAAATTACAATCAATTTTAAAATAATAATCGTAAATTGAAAGAATATCCTATAAAGTTAAACATTTTATTAATCCATGAAGAAATTATTTCTTTTTGATGCAATGGCATTGATTTATCGTGCTCATTTTGCATTTGCAAAAACTCCAAGAATCAATTCAAAAGGTATGAATACCTCAGCAGTATTCGGATTTACTAATACGATTTTGGAAGTAATAAAAAAAGAAAAACCGGATTATTTAGGAGTGGCATTTGATACTCCTGTAAAGACATTTCGACATATTGAATTTCCTGATTATAAGGCTCAAAGGGATGAACAGCCGGAAGATATTACTGTGGCCATTCCTTATGTAAAAAAAATGGTCGAGGCCTTGGATATTCCTCTTTTAATTCTAGACGGTTACGAAGCAGATGATGTAATTGGAACGATAGCGAAAAAGGCCGTAAGAGCAAATCCTGAAATTGAAGTTTATATGATGACGCCTGACAAGGATTATGGACAATTGGTGGAGGAAAGAATAAAGATGTACAAACCTGCTTTTATGGGAAAAGGGGTGGAAATTATGGGAGTAAAAGAGGTATGTGAAAAATGGAAAATTAAAGAGGTTGATCAAGTTGTGGATATTTTAGGTTTGATGGGAGATGCGGTTGATAATATCCCAGGAATACCCGGAGTTGGGGAAAAAACTGCTCAAAAATTAATTGAGGAATATGGAAGTATTGAAAATCTATTAGAAAACACCCAAGACTTAAAAGGGAAATTAAGGGAAAAAGTAGAAGAAAACAGGGAAAAAGGTATAATGTCTAAATGGTTGGCAAGAATTAAAATTGATGTTCCAGTGGAATATGAGGAGAATAAATTAGCATATACTCCTCCAATCAAAGAAAAAATTGAACCTTTATTGGATGAATTGGAATTCAGAACATTAAAGAAAAGAATTCTAGGGGAAGATGAAGAAAATAATGCAAGAATTGAAGGAGTAAAAGCAAAAACTGGACAAATGGATTTATTTTCTTCCAGATCGGAGAATAGTGAGGAAGAAATAGAGGAAAGCATTTCTGAAATAAAGAATTTATCGAATACTCAGCATAATTACCACCTAATTCAAGGGGAAAATGCCTGTAAAGGATTGATGAATTATTTATTACGTCAGGAAATAGTTTGTTTTGATACTGAAACCACAAATTTAAATGCGATAGATGCAGAATTAGTGGGAGTATCCTTTTCCTATAGATCTGGAGAAGGGTTTTATGTTCCTTTCCCGGAAAATCAAGAAGAGGCAAATTCATTAATTGAAATTTTTAGACCTTTTTTTGAAGCCGAAAATATCATTAAAGTAGCTCAAAATATTAAATATGACATGAATGTTTTAGCGAATTATGGTATTGAAGTAAAAGGAAAAATTTATGATACCATGCTGGCCCATTATTTATTGGAGCCAGATAAACGTCATAATATGGATGCCTTATCCTATGCTTATCTACAATATGAACCTTTATCTATTGAAAAGTTAATAGGCAAAAAAGGGGCGAATCAAGGAAATATGCGAGAAGTAGAATTAGACCTAATCAAGGAATATGCTACAGAGGATGCTGATATTACCTTACAATTGAAGGAACCATTGGACAGGGAATTAAACAAAATTCCGAAATTATTGGAATTATTAGAAAATGTTGAAATGCCCCTGACAAGGGTATTATCTAAGGTGGAATCTGAGGGAGTAAATATTGATGTCAATTTTCTAAATGCCATGTCTTTGGAATTAGAAAAAGATGCAAAACTAATCGAGCAAAAGGTTTATGAGATCGCAGGAGAAGAATTCAATATTGCCTCTCCAAAACAATTAGGAGAAATTTTATTCGATAAATTAAAATTGGATGCCAAGGCCAAAAAAACAAAAACAGGCCAATATCAAACGGGAGAAGAGGTATTAAGCAAATTGGAAAAGGACCATGAAATTGCTTCTTTAATATTGGATTTTAGGGAATTAAATAAATTGAAATCTACTTATGTGGATGCTTTACCAAAATTAATTTCTCCAAAGACTGGCAGAATACATACTTCGTTTATGCAGGCTGTAGCCGTTACGGGAAGATTATCATCCAAGGACCCGAATTTACAGAATATTCCAATTAGAACGGCAAGAGGTAGAGAAATCAGAAAAGCATTTATTCCAAGAAATGAAGATTTTAAAATATTAGCTGCAGATTATTCTCAAGTAGAATTAAGGATAATGGCAGCATTTTGTCAGGATGAATCCTTATTAGATGCTTTTAATCAAGGCAGAGATATCCATGCAACTACGGCTTCAAAGGTATTTAAAGTTCCTTTGGAAGAGGTAGATTCTGAAATGAGAAGAAAAGCCAAGACGGTCAATTTTGGTATAATTTATGGGGTATCTGCATTCGGACTAGCGCAACAAATTGGAATAAGTAGAACAGAGGCGAAAGAGATAATAGATTCGTATTTCCAAGAGTTTCCAAAGATTAGTCAGTATATGAATGATGCCATTGAAAAGGCAAGGGAACAGGGATTTGTTGAGACTATTTTAGGAAGAAGAAGGTATTTAAAGGATATTAATGCTCAAAATGTAGTAGAAAGAGGATTTGCGGAGAGAAATGCAATCAATGCACCTATACAAGGTTCGGCTGCTGATTTAATAAAATTGGCAATGATACAAATTCAAGATTTTATTGAAAAAGAAAATTTAAAATCTAGGATGATCCTAACAGTACATGATGAATTGGTTTTTGATGCGCATTATTCTGAAATTGACCTTTTAAAGGAAAATATATCTCGAATTATGGCCAATTCATTGGATATTGGGGTAAAATTAGAAACAAGTGTTGGGCTGGGGAATAATTGGCTAGAAGCTCATTAAGAAGCGGAATCGTCGAATCTTTTGGTGATATTCTGATAAGAGTCTATTCTTCTATCTCTGAAGAACGGCCAAGTTCTACGATAGTTTTCTGCTTCTTTTAGATCGATGTTTACGATTTCAACTTCCTCTTGATGATGGGATAATTGTTTAATTACTCTTCCATAGGCGTTTGTTGCAAAAGAACCTCCCCAGAATTTTTGTCCATTTTCAACTCCTACCCTATTCACAGAAATTACGGGTACGCCATTCGCTACTGAATGAGATTTTTGGATGGTTTGCCAAGCTTGATATTGTTCTTGATTGATTAAGCTTTGTTTTTCTTCTAAATCCCAGCCTATAGCTGTAGGATAGAATAAAATTTCTGCTCCTTTCATGGAGGTTAATCGAGCCGCCTCTGGGTACCATTGGTCCCAACAGATTAATACCCCTATTTTAGCATATTGGGTTGAAAAAACCTTATAACCCAGATCCCCAGGAGTAAAATAATATTTTTCATAATATCCAGGATCATCTGGAATATGCATTTTTCGATATTTCCCTAGATAAGAGCCGTCGGCATCGATCACAGCAGTTGTATTATGATAGAGACCAGCAGTTCTTTTTTCAAAAAGTGAAGCGATAATGACTACCTTTAATTCCTTGGCTAAATCTTGAAATAAATTGGTTGTTGGCCCAGGAATAGGTTCAGCTAAATCGAAAAAAGATTGGTTTTCCTCATAGCAAAAATAGATCGATTGAAATAATTCTTGCAGACAAATGATTTGAGCGCCTTTTGCTGCGGCATTTCGAACAGCATCAACTGTTTTTTGCATATTTTCTGCAATATTTTCTGAGCAGGATAATTGCACTAAACCAATTTTGACGTCTTTCATTTAGAAAAATTTGAAATTAGACTGCAAATATACGGGCTTCTAAGTTTTATGTATAAGTTATTTGGAAAAATTTATAAGAAACCTTTATATTTCGCAGTATTTAGGTAAATTGCAAAAAAAAATGAGTATTTAATTAGATGGAGAATAAAAAGCAAGATACTGCATCCGCCCTTAAAGACATTATCTCACATGCAAAGGAATATGGTTTCGTATTTCCTTCCTCTGAAATATATGATGGATTACAGGCGGTTTATGATTATGGTCAGAATGGTGTTGAATTAAAAAATAATTTAAAATTAGCCTGGTGGAAAGCCATGACTATGTTAAATGATAATGTAGTTGGCGTAGATGCCTCTATTTTCATGCATCCAACAACTTGGAAAGCGTCGGGTCATGTGGATTCCTTCAATGATCCAATGATTGACAATAAGGATTCTAAGAAAAGATATAGAGCTGATACTTTATTGGAAGAGCGTGCAGCATTATTAGAATCGGAAGGAAGAGAAGCAGAGGCAAAATCCTTAATGCAATCCATGGCTCAATGTTTGGATAATGGAAATTTGGAGGGAGTTCGTCAGTTAATTATCGATCAAAAAATTGTGTGTCCAATATCTGGGACAGGAAACTGGACGGAGGTTCGTCAATTCAATTTAATGTTTTCTACACAAGTTGGGGCGGTTTCTGAAGATGCGAGTACGATATATTTACGACCTGAAACAGCGCAAGGTATATTTGTCAATTTTTTAAATGTTCAAAAATCTGGAAGAATGAAAATTCCATTTGGAATTGCTCAGATTGGAAAAGCTTTTAGAAATGAAATTGTTGCAAGGAATTTCATTTTTAGAATGCGTGAATTTGAACAAATGGAAATGCAATTTTTTATTCAGCCGGGAACAGAAATGGATTGGTATGAAAAATGGAAGAATACGCGAATGAAATTCCATCAAGCAATTGGGCTTCCTTCTGAGAAACTTAAATTTCATGACCATGATAAATTGGCACATTATGCCAATGCTGCAGTAGATATTGAATTTGAATTTCCATTTGGATTTAAGGAAATTGAGGGAATACATTCAAGAACAGATTTCGATTTAAAGAATCATCAAGAATATTCTAAGAAAAAAATTCAGTATTTTGATCCTGAATTAAAAGAAAATTATATACCTTACGTAGTTGAAACCTCTGTAGGTGCTGATAGATTATTTTTAGCTACCTTATGTAATGCATACAAGGAAGTAGAAACTGGGGAAGGAGAAGATAAAAAGACAAGAACGTACTTAGACTTCCACCCTGCACTTGCTCCAATTAAAGCAGCAGTTTTACCATTGGTAAAAAAGGATGGTTTAGCTGAAAAGGCTCAGGAAATTTACCAGAGCTTAAAATTTAGTTTTAATTGCGCTTATGATGAAAGTGCAGCAATTGGAAAGAGATATACGAGACAAGATTTAATTGGTACTCCTTATTGTATAGTTGTTGACTATCAAACAATGGAAGATGGCACTGTGACAGTAAGGGATAGAAATACCATGGAACAAGAACGCATTTTGGTAGCGGACCTAAAAACAAAAATAGGGGAAGCTGTATCGATGGAGCGTATTTTTGAAAAATTAATTGATTAATAAAAACGCAAAACGAGTTATGACTACTGATTTAAACGAAAAAACGGAAGAAACTAAACCAGAAAAAAACCAAGAAGAAGTAAACCAAAACGAAGTAATATCTGATTCTAAACCAATCGAAGAGACGAATCATGAGGAGGAAGAAGATGAGCTAGATGAAGTAGAATTACCCATTTTGGACAAAGAGAATCCAAGTAATCAGGAGTTATTATCGTTTTTAAAAGAATTAAAATCAATTTTATCTCATTCAAAAACTGCGGCTAATTTTAAAAATTTAGAGGATTTAATTGCAGAGCATGCACAAAATTTCGAATCTAAATTAGTAGAAGAGAAGGCAAATGCATTAGAGAAATTCAAAGAAAATAATGATGGTTCGGAGGAAGGATTTGAATATCATCCTGAGGCCATTATATCTGAAATTCAATCATTATTTACCGAGTTAAGAAAATCTCGTCAACAATTTTTTAAAGGATTAGAAGAGAAAAAGACGCAGGTAATTGATGAAAAGAATGAATTATTGAATAAACTACGTCTATTAGTAGAGTCGGAGGAAAATACAAACCCTTCCCTAATCAATGAAAGCTTCAAGGAATTTAAAAAGATACAAGAAACTTGGAAATCATTAGGAAATGTTTCTGGAGCAGTAAATCAAGAGTTATGGAAGAATTACCATGCATTGGTAGATCGTTTTTATTCTAATAGAAGTATTTATTTTGAATTATTAGAATTAGATAGAAAGAAAAATCAACATTCCAAAGAATCCATTGCCTATCAATTAGAAGAGATTGCAGCAAAGATTCAAAAGGAATCAGAAGACACTTATATTAAATATATCAAAGAAGCGGAAATTTTATTTGATGAATATAAGCATATTGGTCCGGCACCAAAAGAGGTGAATGAATTATTATGGAACCGTATCAAAAAGGCCTTAGATGTAATATTTGATCAAAAACGTCAGATTTCAGAGGCTAGAAAAAAACTTATTTTAGAAAATCTAAAGATCAAGGAAGGTCTTTCTGATTTAATGGCGGAAAAGGCTAAATACGATTCGGAATCTATCAATGATTGGAATAGAGAAACCAAGGCGGTGGCAGAATTGCAAAAGCAATGGGAGAAGGTTCCGGGTGGATTACCAAAAGAGGCCGGCAAAAAGATTTCTGCTGAATTTTGGACAAATTTAAAAATATTCTATAAGAATAAATCAAAGTTTTTCTCAAGATTAGATTCTGTAAGAAAGGAAAATGCGGAGAATAAAAAAGCATTAATCGAGAAGATTAAAGAAATTAATTCTGCAAAGGTATTTGATGGAGAAACTACGAAAATTGTCATAGGCTTACAGGCTAAATGGAAAGAAATTGGACATGTACCAGAAAAGATTAAGCAATCCTTATTTGATGAGTTCAAGAAAGCTTGTGATGAATTTTTTGAAAGTAGAAGATCAAGTGGAGATGGCAAAGGAGCAGAATTTTATCAAAATTTAAAGATTAAGGAGGCTTTAATTGAAGATTTAAAGAAGATTCAGAAGGATCCTAAATTATTGGGAAATTTAAGTGAAATTAAAGCCAAGTGGGATGAGACAGGATTCGTTCCGAAAAGGAATCTTAAGAAGTTAATGGATGATTTCAGAACGAATTGGAATAAGGCTATAGATATTGCAAATACTTTAAGTTCTGAAGAACTTGCTAGTTATGGAATTGTATTAGATTCTGTGGAAGAAGGGAAAGCAAAACCGGAGGGAGATAATAGAAAGAAAATACAAAGCCTTGAAAATGAGATTGCTACATTAAAGAACAATTTAGAGTTTTTCTCATCGTCTAAGAATGCAGATAAACTTATTAAGGAGGTAGAAGAAAAGATTTCAAAAGCTGAAAAAGAATTGGAAAAATTAATTGAAGAAAATAATAAATAATTTTCTTGTATTTATTTAAATATTGATTAATTTTGCAACTCCAAAACGCCTCCTTAGCTCAGCTGGTAGAGCAACTGACTTGTAATCAGTAGGTCATTGGTTCGATCCCGATAGGAGGCTCAGAAACCCTAGCAGAAATGCT
>CAZVFE010000008.1:0-42433 GCA_964626405.1 uncultured Cytophagales bacterium
AAGAAGTTAAAAAAAGCGGCACTAAAATAGGGCCGCTTTTAAATTTAACCAATAAAAGGCCAAGTAACCTTTTGGAAGTTTGTGGTATTTTCTACTGAGGTAGGATTCAGGTCAATTTATTTTCGAAGATAATTATGGATCCGAGAACTGTTCAAGTTTTCTATTGGAGATTCTCTCGTATCCACACCATTTAATAATAATGTTAACTTTATTAAAATTTTTTATTAAAAAACAAAAAGAACAATAAAACCAAGGCTCCAATAACCCAATAAAAAATTGTTGAACTAATATCATTGCGCTCATAATCAGGCTCTTCTATCTCCAATAATTGGTTCACTGCAATATTATCCAATTCTTGCTTATAGCCCCCTGGCCAAGTGATTCTAATTTTTTGAACCTCCTTTAAATCTCCTAAACCAAAATGCACAATCCGAGAATTATGCGACATATGAGAGCTATTCCCACCATCAACTTCCCTTTGTGCATAAAATCCGCCGGACATAATTTGGATCCTCGCTCCTAGTCCCTCCAATGTAGAATTTTTTCCCTTTAATTTAATCTTTAAATAATTCCCCGAAGCAAAATCATTTCTATATAATCGGGTAATTGATTCTGTTGGGTATTCCAAAACTGCTTCTTGATTTACTAACAAAATATCTAGGTCTCCATCGTGGTCATAATCAAATACCACCGACCCCCTACCGATTCCGTAATCATTTAAACCTATCTTATATCCTATTTCTGAAAATTTTCCCCCTTCATTCGAATAAAAATAATTGAACATAGGCTGACAATTTGGATTTAAATCTCCGTTGGAAATAAATAAATCCTCATCTCCATCCTGATCAAAATCTCCAAAATTTGTACCCCAAGAGATTGAATAATTATTCATCCCTAATTCCTTGGATTCTTCTTTAAAGGGATCTTTTAAATTCCTTCGTACCATGAATTGATTAAATCGAATATTCGGTATAAAATAGTCTAAGGACCCATCTTTATTGAAATCTCCAGTTGCCGCTCCCATGGCATTGATTCTCAAATCCATCCCATATTTTTCCTCTACATATTCAAATTCCTCGTCTGGATATTGATTTTCTAGTAAAAAATTATGTGGAGCCTTATAACCAAAATCATTCAAAACCAAAATATCCAAATCCCCATCATTATCGTAATCGGTCATCACTCCGCCAAACCCATATCCTTTATGATTTAATCCATATTTTTCATAGACATTTTCAAATCTCTTTCCTTCAATATTTAAATACAAAAATCCTTCTGAAGTATTTTTGGCATTCACAATTGTTGCATCAGAAATTTCCTTTAAACCTCCTTTATATCCTTTAAAATAATTCCCAACATAAATATCTGGAAAACCATCTAAATTAATATCTCCGAAGGCAATTCCTGTACTAAAGGATTCGGTATCCCCTATTCCGTAAGCATCTGAAAGTTCTTTAAATTTCCCATTCTTTTGATTAATAAATAAGAGGTTTTTTGCACGTGGAATAACTTGGTCTTTCCCTTTAATTTTATTCGTAGAAATAAATATGTCCGTATAACCATCTCGATTAATATCTGCACATGCTACGCCTATCGTCACATAACCTTGAGATATTTCCAAACCTGAACCTTCAAAAACATTGGTAAAAGTACCATCCTGATTGTTTCTTAATAATTGATCATTATTCATTCCTCCTGTGAGAAATACATCTTCCCAACCATCATTATTAAAATCAATTATGGCAGCAGTTCCCCCAAAAAATCCCTCATAAGGTTTATATACATGGTCTATACCCGCCGTTTTGGAAACGTCTGTAAAATTTCCTTGAGCCCATCCAAGAAGGGGAAAAATTATTAAAATAAGGATGCCTTTTATTTTTTCCATTTTAATTGAATAATATGATTGGAAACATTTTTTCCTTGTTCTAAACCTACCTTATTATCATGTTCTATATGAATACCTCCTAATTGACGAGAATAGGCAGTTTCAGTAGCTATTTCCCAAATTGTATCAAAATGCCTTACTTTAAATTCCGTATTTCTCACCATGTCTTTTGGTCTACCCACATGGGAACTATCTGTAATAGGGGTTTCATTATTAAAGAAGGCCATTAAAGAATTGGCACAGGCAGATGCTTGAATGGCATGTCCACTAGGAAAAGCTGGGAAAGGGGGATCAGGCCAAAAAGAATTCCATTCCTTATCAATATGAGCAGGAATATAGGTATTTGCTCTTTCTGTAAAGAAATGATATTTCCACAACCAACATTTAACAAATGCGTCTGCTACAGACATACCGACTGTCGCATAAATTTGTGCTGACTGGATTAAATTAGGTTTTTCCTTTCGAACTAAATAATTGGTAAGATAAAAAGAATGCCCAGCAGGGCTAAAGGTTTCAGAGGGGTCATCACTCCACCAAATGGCTGTTTCTTTATCTTCCTGGGTGAGATTTTTTTCAATTTCATAAACCTGTAAAAATTGCTTATAATATTCGGAATTTTTATCGGTTGAATAGGGAATCATTTCTGGTAAAGGCATTTCCATGGATTCCTTAGAGAATGTGCGATTTTGACCCCAATGAGGATGGAGGGGACGATGATCAATTGCCTGTGCAAAAAGGGCCGGCTGCCAAGATCCAGGAAATACCTTTGGCTTAAAATTTGGATCAAAATTATTTAAATAGCCTCTATGTCCTCCATCGGTTTTGGAATATTCGTAAATAGCATCAGATAAAATTTCTGCATATTTTTTTGAAATTTCCACGGTTTTCTCAACACTTGGATATTCATTTAAAATTTTTTCTTCTAAGGAATTTTCAAGAGAATCAATTTTAAGCTTATTTTCATCCGAAGTTTGAAGATAAATCTTTTTCAAAAAATAAGAATTCGCATGATTCATGACGATTCGCCAATTATATTCACTGGAAGAATCTGGAAGTGGAAGTGAATTTAGGTCTGTTAATTGTCCGGCTAAACTTTGATATTCTGGGTACCCATGAACAATAGATTCATATTGCATTAATCCTAAATAACCTAGGCAACGGGAGGCATAGGTAGGGGAATTCTGAGGGGTAAATCTGGTAATATAGATGTCCATATCTGCCCATTGAGCAGCTAATTCATAATCTTGAATGCCTGACTTTTTTTCTGAACAGGAAATTGATAATCCTACTAGGCAAAAAAGTAAAACTCCTTTAAAATATTTCATTTTTACTACTTATTGTATTTATATGATTGAATTTTTCCATTATTTGTGGAAAAATACCAATGATTTCCTAAAAATTCAAGTCCACGAATATCTCCTTCTAGGTTAATTCCATGTTGAATTTGAGGAATAACATGGAAATTTAAATTTTCATCATTGATTAAAACACCTCCTCTGATGGCATCGCATTGACCAAGTTTTAGTGCTAAATTGGATTTATTTCCTACAAAAACTATATCTAACAAATTATCTTGATTTAAATCGATTAATTTAAATCCAAAAATTGGACTTTTTTGTGCTTCAATTGGAAAAGGTTTAAAAATATAATCTGAATTTTGGCTTAATAGAATACCAGATTGGGTTTGATTTACTTCCCAAATTTCCGCTTTTCCTAAATTTTCTTTCCCAAAAATCCCTTGAACATCCTCTTTGCTAAAACTTGCATAATTAGGGAATTTTGCCTTTAAATAGGGCATTTGATTTAGAATTTCATCTCGGGTTCCTAGGGTATATTCTTTATCTTGAATATAATAGGTAATGATTGGATCAAGGACATCATTCTTATCAAAATCATGAATATAAATTCTAATGGGCTGATTTGTTTTCGCCTTCAATTGGCTATTCAATCCATCATTTCCAAGTAATAAGTCGGCTTTACCATCTTTGTTTAAATCGGTTAATTGAACTGTATTATAGAATCCTTTTAGATTTTCTGGGAAATAATTTTCTTGAATTTTCAATTCATTTTTACCAGAAATAAGTAATTCTGGTTTCATCCATTCTCCAACAACCACTAGGTCATCAAATCCATCTTGATTAAAATCTCCTGGCTGAATATCTCGTATAATTCCTGATGAAAAATTTGGGATATTATCAGAGATTAATTCAAATTTGGGAGATTTATTCAATAAAATTTTATTTGAAAATACTTTTGGATAATTACCAGGAATGATTCCTCCAGCAATAAAAATATCTTTTTTACCATCGTGGTCAAAATCCATAATTCCTAAAGAGCTTATGCCACCGGAAATATTTGGAATATTTTGTTGAATAAATTTTCCATTTTGGTTTAAAAATATTTGAAGGGATTGGCTTGGGCCCTTTTCACTTAGGTTTGCATAACCATCCGAACCAATAATTAAATCTAAATCTTGGTCTTGGTCTAGGTCTACTAATTCTATATCAGATTGCGAAAGATTTGGAAGAGCAGGCAGTATTTGGGATAAAACTAATTTTTTATTTTTTGAAATATAAATTTGCGCTCCCTGGTTGAAACCTCCTGCAATGATTAAATCTTCTTCTTTATCTTCATTTAAATCTCCTTTTTGCATTTTTGGCCCAATATGAGAGGGTTGATAAGGCAATAGGATTTGTTTATCGAAATCTAGGCTTTTTGGATTTGAATGGACATAGTTTATTGAATTAATTTCTTTGTTAAACCATTGTGGATTTTTCGTTTTATAGGAATAGGTATTTTTGGCATTTTCAATTGACAATTTAATTTTTTGATTAATTGTTGGGTTCAATTTTTGGTATTTCCCATTTGGCCAAATGACTAATAAGGAATCTATTTGATTGGAATTTGCTAGTCCGAAATGGATAATTGGGGAAATATTTGAAAGATACCCTTTCGTAATAATTTGTTGTTTGGATTGAACCATTCCGTTTGAAAACAATTTGATTTCTGTTCCAATACCTAAACGGTTTTTTGAATCTCCAACTAATTCAATTGCTAAATAATTTCCAGAACTAGAAGTATTTTCATAGATGGAAGCAGGTTGGTTGATATTATTGATAATGATATCAAGGTCTCCGTCATTATCCAAATCTGCTAAACTTGCCCCATTGGAATTGGAAGGGATAAAAAGACCAGCATCTTGGGTAATATCTTCAAAAACACCATTTGATTTATTTTTAAAAAGATAATTTGAAACATCTGAGGCTGGCATTTGTCCGATTAGGCCTAATACATCTTGGCGATTAATTTTTGAATTCGTTTGAATATAATTATCCATATAAGCCAAGAAATCTCTATTGGTATAATCTCTTACATAGCCATTTGAAATAAATAAATCAGACCAGCCATCATTATTGAAATCTCCTAAAAGGGGGGCCCAAGACCAATCTGTATTAGAAATTCCAGCTAATTGTCCGATTTCGCTAAAACTACCATCTCCATTATTTTTTTGGAGCATATTTCTCATATATTGTTTATGGAAACCGCTTCGAATATTTAGGTCGAATTTATTATAATTATCGGGGGACATTAATATTTTTTGGCGGGCATTATCTTCTGGCAACATATCTAGGGTGAATATGTCGTAGTAGCCATCATTATCATAATCTTCGGCATTATTTCCCATGGAAAAATGGGAAGTTTGAGACATTTTAGCTTGGATTTCGTCTTTAAAAATTCCTTGATGATTGATATATAAATAATCTGGAATGGTATAATCATTGGAAAGGTAAAAATCTAACCAGCCATCCTGATTAAAATCTGCTATAGCAAGTCCAAGGCCATAGGAAAGGCCTGTCCCATTTATTCCTTTAGCAGTAGTTACATCATTGAATTTACCTTGTTCATTTTGTTCGAACAAACGCAATCCGCTAAAGATATCATCTTCTTTCATGCGAACTTCTGTTTGTTTTTCATTTAATACGGGCAGTGATTTAGGGTTATGGTTTAAAAGGAGCATATCTAGGTCTCCGTCCTTATCATAATCAAGGAAATAAGCTTGATTGGAGAATCCGGGGTGATCAAGACCATATTCGGGGGCCATATCTTTGAAGATAGGAAAACCTTTTTCGTTATTTCCTTGGTTAACAAAAAGTTGGTTTTTTCGTTTTTCAATGGGAAGGGCTCCGGAATAGCAGAGATAAATATCTAATTTACCATCATTATTGATATCGACGATGGTGGTACCTGTTTTCCAGGGGCCAGGTCTACCGGCTACACCCGACCAATCGGTTGAATTTTCGAATTGAAAATCACCTTTATTTAAGTATAATTGATTTACCCCCATATTGGAGGTAAAATAAAGATCGATATTACCATCTTGATTAAAATCTCCTGTGGCAATGCCTCCACCATTATAAAAGTATTCATACATTAAAACGTTGGTATTGGGGCCTTCGGAAAGTTGGTTCACGAAATTAACTCCAGATTCTTCGGGAAGGATTAATGTAAAATGAATGGAGGAACCAGATTCATTTGAATTCGGGGAACAGGATGCCAAAATTAGTTGGATTAGTAAAAATAGGTATTTTTTCCAATTCATAGATTTAAAAAAGATCGCTTAAATATACGAAAGATTTACAGGAAATTAAAAAAAATAAACCCTGCAAAAATGTATTTGCAGGGTTTAAATTTAGGTAATTAAGTTTATTCGTAACCTGGGTTTTGAACTAACTTATCATTTCTTTGCATTTCTCCTCTTGAGATTGGGCGGTACAACATTTTGTTTTTCCACACACGAGTCTCATTTTCAGTATTATCTTGTACGGTATATGTATAATTATATACAGTAGTATCATGACGATACGGAACTAAAGGAGATTTACCAGGCTTAAGAGTAGCACGAGCATCAATTTCTTTGATACCTCTACCAACAGTTGAAGCTGCGATTAACCATCTACGAGCATCATGGTAACGATGTTCTTCATAGGCTAATTCAATTCTTCTTTCATTGATATATTTTGCTAATAAATCAGCTCCTGTTTCCGTTACAGCTGGCATACCTGCTCTGTAGCGAATTTGGGTAAGGATTTGCTGAGCTTCAGCCTCTTTACCAGTTTGAATAGCTGATTCTGCTAAATTAAGAGCAACCTCTGTATAGCGGATAAATGGCCATGGAACTGATTGGAAATTCGTTAAATCATCAATTGCTCCTGGATCTGGATCAATAAACTTTCTAACATAATAAGCAGTTCTTGAACCATTCCAGTTTTCAATTGGAGATTCTCTTGTGTCGATTCCATTAATGAATCCACCATTTCCATCAGCATAATAACCTGATTGAATTTGGTTTGCAGGATCTCTATCAGCAACGTCGGAAGGACGTGGTTTCCAGTCAGCACCATCATAAAGAACAGTAGCATAGAAACGAGGATCACGGTTTTCATAAGGTGAAGCAGCATGAGCAGCATTAGACCAATCGAATTTTGATCCGTCCATCATTTCATAATCATCCACTAAATTTTGGATAGGAGTATTACCTGCCCAGTTATGATAACCATTCGGACCATTATTTACACCATTATTTGTACCACCTAAAGGCCATTGAGTATCAGGAACGTAATCTCCAGTTACAGTACGAACAAAGATTAATTCAGAAGCTGCGGAAGCATCAGCTGCGGATGATTGTCCACCCATTGATAATGCAACATAATTTGCTTTTCCTTCAGCTGCAGAAACTGGAGCAGTTAAATCCATTTTATATCCCATACCAGCACCTTTGTCGAATGCAGCTTTATTTGCCGCATAAGCAGCTTGCCAACGAGCAGCTTGTCCGCCTGAGTAGCAGAATAAATCTCCGTTAAATCCAGCAGGAGCCTTAGAAGCCTCGTGCTGATCAGATGCAGCATACATTAAAATTCTACCTTTTAATGCAAGGGCAGCAAGTTCATTTGCGCGTCCCATAGCAGGAGATTTCCCCGCCAATAAAGAAGCAGCTTTATCTAAATCTGCCACCATAAAGTCAACACAATCAGCATAAGTGTTTCTAGCCATAGTATAGTCCTCATCTAAGCCATAAGCTTTATCGATTAAAGGCACACCTCCGTAAAAACGCACTAATTGTTGGTAATAATATGCTCTTAAGAAATGAGCTTCACCTAATAACTGGTCTTTAACAGAACCAATATCTGCTGTTGCAAGATTTTCGATGGCAGTATTTGCCTGACGAATAGCAGAGTACATGGTACCCCACTCATAGGTTGCAGATTGCCATGCCATATTGGATGGAGTTTCAGAACCTTCTGTAAAAGTATTGATATTTCTACCAGCGTGAGTGAACATAGCTTCATCTGTATAAGCAGCTAATCCTTGCTCTTCAAAACCTCCTTTTCCTAAGTAAGAGTAAACGGAATAGATAAATCCTTCCGCTAACTTGGGATCAGACCAAGTCGCACTACTTGAGATACGATCCAATGGTTTCGTATTCAAGAATTCCTCATTACAAGATTGTAATATCAATAATGAAACTACCAGACCTGTAATGCTTAATTTTGACCTAAACAAATTTTTAATCATCATCATTATTGTATTTTAGAATGTAACATTAAATCCAAAATTGATTATTCTCTGCTGAGGATAGAAGGTACCTGCACCATTTGTAGTTTCTGGATCGAAGATATCTTGGGCAGCCCAAGTAAATACATTAAATCCATTTGCATAAACTCTTAAATTAGAGATAAAAGATTTTCCAATTAAAGAGGTTGGCACATTATATCCTACTTCTAAATTCTTCAAACGAATGTAGTTTGTAGAGAATAAATAATAATCGTTGGAACCGAAGTTTCCTCCAGTGAAATAAGTATCACCTCTAGAAGCTAATCTTGGGTGATCATGAGAAGGATTATCAATAGACCAACGGTTGTCGTAGCTATACTTTAAGAAATTACCAATATCTCCTGATTCAGTAGCAAATCTTAAAGCTGCTCCGGAAGCACCTTGGAACAATACAGATAAATCAAAGTTTTTATATGAAATATTTCCTGTAATTCCATATTGGAAAGTAGGAATTGAATTCATATCTAATCTTACGCGGTCATCAGCAGTAATCACTCCATCACCATCGTAATCCTTGATTTTCATGTCACCAGGTAATAATTTACCTGTTACACCTGAATAATCAATGGTATTTGCTTCGATTTCAGCCTGATCATAAAAGGCACCATCAGTTAAGTAAACTAAATAAGCTCCTAAAGGTTTTCCTGTTTGTCTCTGATATTCAGGAGCTCCAGGAATTTCGTCGAAATCAACTACCTTATTTTTAGCATATCCTCCATTTATACCAATTGAATAATTGATTTTATTTGGATCATTTTCTCTATTTCCATAATTCAATGAGAATTCAAAACCTTGGTTTTGCATTTTACCTGCATTTGTTGGAGGTAATAAATTAGAAATACCAGAAGATGCTGGAGTAGAACCTTGTTTCTGAATCAAGATTTTATCACGATTATTTTTAAATAATTCCAAAGTAACATCTAATTTCTTGAATAAAGTTGCATCTAAACCGAAGTTATAGTTTTTCGCAACCTCCCAAGTAAAGTTCGGATTCGCTAAACCAGTCTCATATAAAGTATTCACTACTTGATTATTGATAGGATATTGTCCGAATGAATAAGATGATAAGAAAGCATATTCTTGAAGACTACCATTATAGAATACTTGGTCATTTCCTAATTCACCATAAGAAGCTCTTAATTTTAAATTATCAACAGCACTTACATTGAACCAATCCTCTCTAGAAAGATTATAACCTAATAATACCCCAGGGAAGAAACCGAAACGTCCAGCCTCAGGGAAGATATAAGATCCATCTCTTCTAAAGATAAATTCAGCTAAGTATTTTTGGTCGTAGTCATATTGAACTCTACCATAATAACCTAAACGTGCTCTATTGTAAGCAGAACCATTTGTATTCATATCCTCTCTACCTCCAGCAAATAACTGGTCAATTGCAGTAGAGATGTAATTTCTACGATAAGCTAAGAAATAATCTCCTGAGAATTTTTCCTTCGTTGCTCCTAATAAGAAGTTCAAATCATGCTTTCCAAAATTTTTCTCATATTTTAATAAAGCCGTTAAATTTGAATTTAATACAGAAGAATAAGATTGTGTCAATCTTGGATCAGAGAAAGGAGAACGTCTTGCTGCTGTTAAACCAGCTGCTGATTTATCCGTTCCATTCCAGAAATATAAATCCCATGGAGTTTGCCATAATTTTCTTGTTCCCTTATTGATATCTAAAGCTCCTGATAAGGTTAATTCTAAGCCTTTAATCCATGGATTTGTAATCACAAATGAACCATTGAATTGAGCATAATCCGTAGGTTGTTTATCATAACCTGTAGCACCTGTTGTTACAACTACTGGTTGCTCTCCATTTTCAATATCCGGACCAGGCTGACCAGTTGGCCATACTGCAGGTTCAACAGGACGACCTCTCATTAGCATTCTAAAGATAGCTCCAGATCCTACTGTAGGATAATTTCTATCCTCTCTTCTTGCTAAAACACCTATAGACGATTTAATATAATCGTTAATTTTCGCATCTAAATTCAAGCGGAAATTATATTGATTATAATAAGTAGCAGAATTTTTATAAATCGCATCTTGATGTAAATAACCCATTGAAGTAAAATACTTCACATTGTCATTTCCACCTTGCATAGAAACATTGTGCTGAGACTGTGGAGCCCAAGTACGGAAAGTTTCTCCGAACCAATCAGAATTTGGATATAACCATGGATCAGATCCATCTCTATTTCCATTTACTACAGCCGGACTATAATTCGCATTCAATGTTGAAACACCAGCTGTCGGTGAGTCATAAGATCCAGTAGTTTGGATTGAACTCCATGCATTTCCCCACTCTGACTGAGGAATAGACTTATAAATCGGTAATTCATTCATGATGGATGCATACTCATATCCATTTGCCATTTTAGGAATAACAGACGGCTGAGTAAGACCTTGATTGAATGAATACTTCACAGTTGGCTTACCTGATTCACCTCTTTTTGTGGTAATCAAAATTACACCATTTGCTGCTCTAGAACCATAAATTGCAGAAGATGCATCCTTCAAAACAGAAACACTCGCAATATCCACAGGATTTAAACGAGATAATCCTCCGTCTCTATCTGGCACACCATCAATTACTACTAAAGGACTAGAATTACCTAAAGTGTTGATACCACGAATATTAATTCTCGCAGCATCTTGACCTGGCTCACCATTAGTTTGAATGACAGTTAAACCTGGCAATCTTCCTGCTAAGGATGTAGATATCGAAGCAGTTGGTGATTTTACCAAGTCAGCACCTTTAATAGCACTAACAGCACCCGTTACGGTTGCTTTGTTCTGAGTTCCATAACCCACAACCACTACATCTTCCAATTGTTGAGTTGATGCAGTTAAGGTAATTGCATAATTACCTTGAGAAGTTACTAAGACTGTCTTAGTTTCATACCCTACTGATGAAAAAATAAGGTTTGAACCTACTGCAGCCTCCAAGCTGAAATTTCCATCCACATCTGAGGCAACCCCTGTAGTAGTACCTTTTACCAAGATACTTACTCCCGGAATTCCTTGACCGTCAGATCCTTTAACGGTTCCCGTTATTGAATTCGACTGTGCAAAACCTACAAATGAAATGAAAATGAAGCAAAGCACAGATATGTACTTCACTAATTGAGTAAAGTTTGTTTTCATTTACTAGTTAAGTTTAAAACGGTTAAACAATTAATGAAATTAAAAAATATTAAACGTTTAATCAAAAAAATTTACTAAAATTTTAAAAAAAAATTATATTTGACTAATCTTTTTTTTGATTAGATTTACATTTATTCAAACCAAATCAAACTATGAATTCAATTTTTTTAGGAGAACTAATGGGCACAGCCACTCTTATTTATTTAGGTAATGGTGTGGTTGCCAATATGTTATTAAAAAATACCAAGGGACAAGGTACAGGTTTATTAGCAATTGCCGCTGCTTGGGCCTTTGCTGTTACTCTTGGGGTATATGTTTCCACTTATTTTGGTTCTCCGGGTGCACATTTAAACCCAGTCGTAACAGTTTGGCAAAGTATTGCAACAGAAAATTGGTCAGACGCACCAACCTTTATTCTAGCACAAATGCTTGGAGCGATGCTTGGACAATTATTAGTCTGGATTCATTATAAGGATCATTATAATGCTACGGAAGACCCAGGAATGATACGGGCAAGTTTTTGTACCGATCCTGCCATGCGCAATTATCCTTCCAATATTTTCTCCGAAGCCTTCGCCTCTGTTGTATTAGTTGTGGTATTAGGGGCCTTTGGAGCAACAGAAGATGGCCTAGGGCCATTTAGAGTTGGAATCTTAGTTTGGGGAATTGGTCTCTCCTTGGGAGGAACAACAGGTTATGCCATCAATCCTGCTAGAGATTTAGGTCCAAGAATTATGCATGCCATCCTTCCCATTAAAAACAAAGGAAATTCAGATTGGTCTTATTCTTGGGTCCCAGTAGTTGGTCCAATTTTAGGAGCAATTATCGGTTCATATATTTTAAAATTAGTTTAAACTATTCATATTATGTTTGTAGGATCAATCGATCAAGGTACCACCAGTAGTAGGTTCATCATATTCAATAAAAAAGGAGAAATTGTTTCAGTAGGCCAAAAGGAACATGAACAGATTTACCCGAAAGCAGGCTGGGTAGAACATAATGCGGAAGAAATCTGGACCAATTTACAAGAGGTCATAGAAATAGCCCTAAAAAATGCCAATTTAACCACCAAAGATTTAATCTCGGTTGGAATTACCAACCAAAGAGAAACAACCCTAGCTTGGAATAAAAATACGGGCAAACCTTATTATAATGCCTTGGTTTGGCAAGACACCCGCGTAGGAGACTATGTGAAAGAATTTGAAAAAGAGGGAGGACCAGATCGATTTAGAGAAAAAACTGGACTACCTCTAGCAACATATTTCTCGGGACTAAAACTGAGATGGCTATTAAAAAATGTTGATGGACTGCGAGAAGATGCAGAAAAAGGCGAGGCATTATTTGGTACTATGGACTCCTATGTTGCCTGGCATTTGACCGGCGGTTTACATATTACGGACGTCACCAATGCCTCCCGAACCCAATTAATGGATTTAAAAACTTGTCAGTGGGATCAAGAAATCTTAGACATTTTTGAAATTCCCAAAAAAATGCTTCCTGAAATAAAGGCCTCTAGTGAAATTTATGGGGATTGTCAGGGAATTTTAGCCGGCGTGCCTTTAGCAGGAATATTAGGAGATCAACAAGCGGCTTTAGTAGGACAAACCTGTTTTGATGCAGGGCAGGCAAAGAATACCTATGGCACAGGATGTTTTATGTTGATGAATACGGGAGAGCAAATTACTCCTTCTAAATTCGGATTATTAACAACCGTTGCCTATCAATTCGGAAACGAACCTGTAAAATATGCATTGGAAGGTTCCATTGCAATAACTGGAGCTTTGGTACAGTGGTTGAGAGATAATTTAGGAATGATTCAATCCAGTGCAGAGATTGAAGAACTAGCGAAAGCTGTGGAAGATAATGGAGGATGTTATTTTGTCCCTGCGTTTTCTGGTTTATATGCCCCTTATTGGAAAGCCAATGCGAGAGGGGTCATTGCAGGATTAACTCGTTATGTAAATAAACATCATATTGCTCGAGCAACATTAGAAGCCTCGGCTTTTCAGACTTGGGAGGTAATTGAGGCGATGGAAAAGGATTCTAATATTTCCATTAAATCGCTTCGTGTAGATGGGGGAATGGTAGTCAATAATTTATTGATGCAATTCCAATCTGATATTTTGGGCGAGGAAGTGATTTGTCCGAAAATCATTGAAACAACTGCCTTGGGAGCGGCTTATGCAGCAGGATTGGCAACGGGATATTGGAAAGATTTGGAGGAATTGAAGGCCAATTGGGGAATTGACAAAACTTGGAACCCAGAATTAGAAGAATCGAAAAGAAGTCATTTTAGAGGCCAATGGAAAAAGGCCGTATCGAAGACCTTTGATTGGGAGGAATAATTAGAAAATATACTCCCAATAAATCATTCCCACAATTATCAAAGAGGCTAGTGCGGCAAAACCCACGGCACCAGAGGAGATATCCTTAATAAAACCAATTTTTTTATGGTAATCTGGGTGAATAAAATCACAAAGTTTTTCTATGGCCGTATTCAAGCCTTCAGCCGTTAGGATTAAACCCATGCAAAAGGTTTGAAGAATCCATTCCGTTTGGGAAATTTCAAAATAAAATCCTAGAAAAACAAAGATTGAAAATACCCCTAATTGGGCTTTTATTGCATTTTCAGTCGAGATTAATAAAAATATTCCTTTGAAAACAAAGATCAAACTTTTTAATCGATCTCTAAAAAATTCCAACATTTTAAATAATCTTAAACGCGATTAGGCGACTCTACATTTGCTTGGGTTCTGCCATATGCAGGACAAGATGCATCCTTTGCGCATGAGGCTAAAATTAAAGACAAAATTAATATGGCTGCTAAAATTCTCATTTAAAAGGTTTTAAAGTATAAAAACGAAATTTTATACAATTTAGTATATTTTTTTAATTTTTCGCAACAGCCATATTTGCTTTGGTTTTGATTTCATCAAAAACAATTCCTGAATCTTTATCTAAAGAAACTGATTTATCATAACCTAAAATCCTAAGCATGGAATCTGAACTCTGTTCATTGGAGAATAAACGCGTTGTGATGGTACCATCCTCAAGTCTATCTACAATAACTTGTTTTGGAGCAGGAATTAAACAATGTTGAATTCCACCATAACCTCCTAAAGATTCCTGATAAGCACCTGTATGGAAAAATCCTACAAATTGCCTTTCTTTTCCTTCTTCAAAAATTGGCAAATATAAATCTGAGCTATGGGCTTCTGTATTATAGAAATCCATGGAATCACAGGTTAGACCACCAAGATTGACCTTTTGGTAAGGCGCATTCCAATTATTGATTGGAAGCATAATATATTTTTGGTTCATTCCCCAAGAATCTGGTAATTGGGTAATGAAAGATCCATCAATCATATACCAAAGCTCCTTATCATTCTGAAGTTTTTGGTCGATAATTTCATAAATAACCGCACCGCTCTCACCTACTGAATAAGAACCAAATTCGGTAAAAATATTGGGAACTGGAACATTATTTTTATTACAAATCCAAGAGATAGATTCAACGATTTCATCTACCATTGCTTGGTAATCATAATTGAATTGCAAAGATGTTTGAATTGGTAAGCCTCCACCTAAATCAATTGAATCTAATTCCGGACAAATCTTCTTCAATTCACAATATTTATAGATGAAGCGAGATAATTCAGACCAGTAATAGGCAGAATCTTTGATTCCTGTATTGATGAAGAAATGTAACATCTTCAATTTAAATTTCGGATTTTCTTTAATCTTTGTTTCATATAATTTAACAACATCCGAATATCGAATTCCTAAACGAGAAGTATAGAATGCAAAATCTGGCTCTTCATCCGTTGCAATTCTAATTGCTAAATTTACTTCTTCGGCAGTACAATTCTTTTCATAATAATCAATCTCCTTTAAATTATCCAGAACGGGAATACAATTAAATCCTTCATTAATAATTTGAGAGATATATTTTGTGTATAATGGTTGCTTATATCCATTACATAAAATATAAGTAGATTTAGAAACTAAACCTTTATTATATAAATCTAAAATAATAGGAATATCAAAAGCAGAACTTGTTTCAAGATGCACTTGATGGTCTAAAATTTCTTCAATTACATAGGAAAAATGGGAAGACTTAGTACAATAACAATAGGTGTAAGTCCCTTTATAATTATATTTTTTTATTGCATTTCTAAAAAGCAATTTGGCATTCTCGATATGCTCACCTATTTTTGGCAAATAGGTTAGTTTTAAAGGTGTGCCATATTGTTTTATAATTTCCATTATGGGCACATTATTGAACAAAAGTTCAGAATTTTCATTAATGTTGAATTCTCTCGTTGGGAATTCAATTGTTTGTTCAATGAGATCGATGTAATTTTTCATCCTTTAAAATAAAAACTTTAAGCCGAACCCGGTTTATAAAAAAAGTGTGCAAAATTGCATTAAAAGTAAGAACTTTGCAAATATTTATTGATTACATATATGTTAAATATTCATTTTATTTCTATTGGAGGGGCTGCAATGCATAATTTGGCCATTTCTTTATCAAAAAAAGGTTATAAAATTACCGGCTCAGACGATGAAATTTACGAGCCCTCTCGGTCAAATTTAGAAAAAAATGGATTATTACCCGAAAAAATGGGTTGGAATCCAGGCAATATCCATAAAGATTTGGACATGGTGATATTAGGCATGCATGCTCGTGAGGATAATCCTGAACTTATTCGTGCAAAAGAATTAGGAATCCGAATTGAATCCTACCCTTCTTTTGTTTATGAACAAAGTAAGAATAAACAAAGAATTGTGATTGCGGGTAGCCATGGAAAAACTTCTATTACTTCCATGATTTTACATGTATTATCTTATTGGAAGAGGAAATTTGATTATTTGGTTGGGGCTAAAATTGAAGGATTTGAATTGATGACTTCTCTTACAGAAGATGCTCCTATCATCATCATTGAAGGAGATGAATACCTGGCCTCTCCTATTGATCCTGTCTCTAAATTCCTTAAATATCATCCTCATATTGTTTTAATATCTGGTATTGCATGGGATCATATAAATGTATTCCCTACTTTTGATTCGTATACTGAAACCTTTAAAAAATTAGTAGAAGGGATTGATAAATCTGGGACAATCATTTATGACCAAACGGATAAGGTTCTAAGTTCAATTATTCCGAAAAACAAAGAGGGTTTATCAATTTATCCTTATAAAGCTCATGATTCAAAAATAAAAAAGGGGATTACCTATTTAAAGGATTCTGGGGAGAGAATTCCTTTAGAAATTTTTGGGGAGCATAATTTAAAAAATCTTTCTGGAGCAAAAATTGTATGTTCAAAAATTGGAATTTCTTCTGAGATGTTCAATGAGGCCATTCAATCCTTTAAAGGTGCTGCAAAGAGATTAGAAACCATTGCCGAAAATGAGGAATGCAGAATATTTAAAGATTTCGCTCATGCTCCTAGTAAAGTCGCGGCAACGGTCAATGCGGTTAAAGAGCAATATCCAAAAAGAAAATTAATTGCTTTTTTAGAATTGCATACCTATTCAAGCTTAAACCCTAAATTCCTACCTGAATATAAAAACACCTTGAAAAAGGCAGATAAGGTGGTAATTTATTTAAGTGAACATGCCCGGGAAATAAAAAGAATGGATAAAATTCCTACGGAAACAATTGAAAAAATATTCAATCATAAATCTCTTACGGTACTAAGAGAAAAGGGAGAAATAAATGATTATTTATCCTCCCTTTCTTATAAAAATGAAAATATTTTAATGATGTCTTCTGGCACTTTTGATGGCGCCATTCAAGAAATCAAATTACCTTCTTAGATTAAAGAATCCAATTCAGCTTTAAAACCTGTCAAAAGGATTTCTTTAATCTGAATTTTTCTCTTTTGGGTATTGATTTTAGATTGAACTGGTCTATCTTCAATAGTACCATCACTCGTAACATCTTGAATAAAAAGATCAAGTTCAGACTTCTCTTTTTTGGTCATATAATCCATTTGATTGATCATGATTTTCAATTGTTCAATCCTTGGTTTTTCATCCAAATTAGTATGTCTATACGAAATTACTCTTAAAAGGTAGTTCATTTCAAAAATCTTATCACAGATATTTCTGAAACGCTCAGCAAGGTTTCGATCTAAATTTCGAACATTTGCTGAAATATCCTTCCATTTTACTAAATATGATTTTGCAAGACTCGAAGTTTCAATAATTTGAGCTTGATTTCTAAATTTCACCTCTAATTCCCCTGTCATTCCGATTAATTCTTGAACGCGAGGGTCAATACGTGGTTTCACATCAATCCCTTTCAATCGATTGTATTTATCAAAATACATTTCGGTTGATTTTTTGAAGTTCTTCCACAATTTTGCTTGTTTCTTTGGAGGAATACCATTGATGGTCTTCCAAGTTTTTTGCATTTCTTTCACTTCTTCAACATAGTCTTCCATATTATCGGCTTTTCTATATTGATTCACTTTTTCAACAAAGTTTTGAAGCAATTCTAATTTTTCATCAATGATTCTATTTTTTTCTTCGTAAGCAACCTTACGTTTTTCAAAATAATCATCCATTAATCTTTGAAATTCCCCTTCAATTTCTTCATGAAATTCTTTGTCGACCGGACCGGTCTTCAACCATTTCAGACGAAGGTCTTTCATATTATCATTTTCCTCAATGATATCTTCTTTAGCAACTACCAAAGCAATATCTTGAAGTAATGCTCTTTTAATCTCGAGGTTTTTTTCTTGATTTACTTTAATTAAATCCGTCAAATAGATCTCAAGACGTTCAACTTCATCCAATAAAGGTTTAAAATCTCCTAGTCCGTCAAATTCGACTAGGTAGTTTTTCATTTGAATTGCTTTTGTAAGAAAAGACCCTTTATTTTGAGCGGTTTCAACTTCTTGCATCAGTTTTGTAACTTTTGATTTAGCAAGATCAAAACGGTCGACAAAATATTGAAGGGATTGTTCTTCTGATTCTCTTACGAATCCAATTTCACGTTCTGGGTAATTTAAATAAGGTTTAATAAAAACTTTACCGTCGCGGCAAAATCCAAATTCATTTTCTGTGGCAGACTTCATGGTTATAATTTAATAATTTAATTAAAATGAGTTTCTAGTAAAACTTTAGCTCATCCTAGGGTTAATAGTTAATTTACGTTTTACACGATATTTCAAAAATAAATAAAAATAGTTTTTAAACAAATTAATATCTTTGCAAAAAAAAATAAATCTAATGAGTGATAATACAATTATCTTTTCAATGGAAAAAGTCTCCAAGACTATTCCTCCCCAAAAAACCATCATCAAAAATATTTATCTTTCATTTTTCTATGGAGCCAAGATTGGAGTATTAGGTCTAAATGGTTCAGGAAAATCCACTTTATTAAGAATTATAGCAGGGAAAGATAAAAATTTCACGGGAGATGTTGTTTGGTCTCCAGGCTATACGGTAGGTTTATTGGAGCAAGAACCAGAATTGGATCCAAATCTGACGGTTTTAGAAGTTGTGGAGCAAGGGGTTTCGGAGGTTAAGGCTTTATTGGCAGAATTTGAAGAAATAAATAATGCTTTTGCCGAGCCAGATGCTGATTTTGACAAATTATTGGAAAGACAGGGTGAGGTTCAAGAGAAATTAGATCATTTAAATGCTTGGGAATTAGACAATAAATTGGAGCGTGCAATGGATGCTCTTCGTTGTCCGCCTTCAGATGCAAAAGTTGGGAATTTATCAGGAGGGGAGAAAAGAAGAGTGGCCTTGTGTAGATTATTATTGGAGGAACCGGATGTATTATTATTGGATGAGCCAACGAACCATTTGGATGCCGAATCTGTATGGTGGTTAGAGGAATTTTTAAGGCAATACAAGGGAACAGTAATTGCTGTAACCCACGATCGTTATTTCTTGGATAATGTTGCTGGATGGATTTTAGAATTGGATAGAGGAGAAGGAATTCCTTGGAAAGGAAATTATTCTTCTTGGTTAGAACAAAAACAAAATAGATTATCCCAAGAAGAAAAAACGGAATCTCGTAGACAAAAGACCTTACAAAGAGAATTAGAATGGGTAAAAATGGCCCCTAAGGCTCGTCAGGCTAAATCAAAAGCGAGATTGACTGCATACGAGAAATTACTATCAGAAGAGAATAAGCAAAAAGAAGATAAATTAGAAATTTTTATTCCAGCTGGCCCACGCCTTGGAAATAAGGTAATTGAGGTTCAATCAGTTTCAAAATCCTTTGGCGAAAAATTATTATTTGAAGATTTAAGTTTTAATCTTCCGCCTGCAGGAATTGTGGGGATTATTGGTCCGAACGGAGCCGGAAAGTCTACCCTATTTAATTTGATTACTGGAAAGATTCAACCTGATAAGGGAAGTTTTGAAGTTGGTGAGACTGTGGAATTAGCCTATGTTGACCAAGAGCATAATCAATTAAAGGCAGACAAAACGGTATATCAAACAATTTCAGAGGGGAATGAATGGATAATGATGGGAGGAAAGCAGATGAATGCGCGTGCTTATGTGAGTAAATTCAATTTTAATGGATCTGACCAGGAAAAGAAAATTGCAAATTTATCTGGAGGGGAAAGAAATAGAGTTCATTTGGCCATGATGCTAAAGCAAGGTGCGAATGTTATTTTATTGGATGAGCCTACGAATGATTTGGATGTAAATACACTAAGAGCATTAGAAGAGGGATTAGAAAATTTTGGAGGATGTGCTGTAGTAATTTCCCACGATAGATGGTTCTTGGATAGAATTGCTACCCATATTCTGGCTTTTGAAGGAAATTCAGAGGTTGTATGGTTTGAAGGAAACTATTCTGAATACGAAGAAGCAAAGAAAAAACGTTTAGGGGATTTAACACCGAGAAGAATTAAATTTAAAAAATTAGGTTAATCCCAGATTTTTTAAATAAATTGAAAATCGGACTATGAATTAATCGAAGTGAAATCAAAGGAAAAAATACAATTAGCCGTTGAAGAGATATCCAAAGTAATTATTGGTCAGGAAAAACTCGTGAATCGAATTTTAGTGGGATTATTTTCTAGCGGACACGTTTTGATTGAAGGGGTACCTGGTTTGGCCAAGACCTTGACGATCAATACAGTTGCGAAGGTTTTAGATTTAAATTTCCAAAGAATTCAATTTACACCTGATTTATTGCCTTCAGATTTAATTGGTACGATGATTTATAATCAGAAAAAATCTGAATTTGAGGTAAAAAAAGGTCCGATTTTCTCTCAGATTATCTTGGCGGATGAAATAAACCGCGCCCCTGCGAAGGTTCAATCTGCTTTATTAGAAGCCATGGCAGAGAGACAGGTTACTATAGGAGAGAATACCTATAAATTAGATTCTCCTTTTTTGGTTTTGGCAACTGAGAACCCTATCGAACAGGAAGGGACTTTCCCTTTGCCAGAGGCACAGGTTGATCGATTTATGATGAAGATCCATTTGGATTATCTTTCAAAAGAGGATGAATTAAAAATGATGAAAATTATGTCTGATATGAATTTCAATCCAGACTTAAAGACCATCATGAATAAGGAGGATTTAGAGAATATTAAGAATGAAATTAATAAAATTGCTATTTCTGAGTCCTTGGAAAAATATATTATTGAAATAATTTTCGCCACAAGAACTCCTGGAGAATATGGACTTGAAAAATTACAAGATTATATTTTATATGGAGCCTCTCCACGTGCAACCATTCAATTAAATTTGGCGGCAAAAGTACTTGCTTATTTAGATGGCAGAGATTATGTTATTCCGGAAGATATCAAAGATATTGCGCCAGATATTTTAAATCATCGAATCATCTTAACCTATGAGGCAGAAGCGGAGAATATCAAAACGCAGGATATTATTCAATCCATATTAAATTCGATTGCCATAAGCTAAATTCAGTAGAAATACTACTTTTTCAACTTTTCCTAAAAAAAAATACTATGTTGAAAAAGTTCATATCTCTTTTAATTTTAATCTTAATTTTCAGTTTTAATCAACCAGAAAAAATTCGTGTATTTTTGATTGGGGATTCAACCATGGCCAATAAATGGGATGCTGATTTCCCAGAAACTGGCTGGGGAATGCCTTTTGCTAAATTATTCAATGAGGCCACAGAAGTACAAAATCATGCTTATAATGGACGAAGTACCAAAAGTTTTCGGGATGAGGGTCGCTGGAAAAAAGTCTATGATCAAATTCAAAAAGGGGATTATGTATTGATTCAATTCGGACATAATGATTCAAAAATATCTGACCCAAACCGATACGCAGAGGCAAATACGGATTATCGGGAAAATATTACGCGATATATCAATGAAACAAAAGAAAAAGGTGGCATTCCGATCTTATTGACTCCCGTTCAAAGAAGGAAATTTGATGAAAATGGACATTTTATTGATCAACATGGGGATTATCCAAAGGTTGTAAGAGAGGTAGCTTCTAAAGAAAAGGTTTTCTTAATTGATGTGGAGAAACTTTCAAGAGAAAATTTAGAGAAAATTGGTCCGGAAAGATCTAAAAAAATTCATTTAATTTATCCTGAAAACATATTCCCAAAATATAAAAAAGGAATAGAAGACAATACGCATTTTTCGGTTTATGGTGCAGGGTTAGTAGCAAACATGGTGGCAAATCAAATTTATCAATCCTCTGAGCACCTAAAAAGTTTTTTAAAAAAGGCTGAATATTCTGGGAAATATGAATTCCAAATTCCATTAATTTCTAGACCATATTTCAAAAAAGACACCTTCAATATTAAAAATTATGGTGCCATATCGAGTGTAAAGGAAAAGAGCACAAAAGCGATTCAACAGGCGATTGATATTTGTAGTAACCAAGGTGGTGGAGTGGTTTTATTGGAAAAAGGATTTTGGTATTCGGGACCAATTGAAATGAAGAATAATGTAAACCTACATTTAGAAGAAGGAGCAATATTGCAATTTTCAGAAAACCCAGCAGATTATCCTTTGGTAGAAACTTCTTGGGAGGGAGTTGAGGCCATTCGTGTTCAATCTCCTATTTCAGGCAAAAATTTAAGTCGAATTGCGATTACGGGGAAAGGAGTAATTGATGGTGCCGGTGAAAACTGGAGGCCTGTAAAAAAATCAAAAATGACAGAGGGAGATTGGAATAACTTAATTGCAGCTGGTGGTGTGTTAACAAAGGATAAAAATACTTGGTATCCAACGGATCGGGCATTATTGGGATCAACAAAAAATAGACCTGGAGTAAGAGCGGAAGGCTGGACCTTAGGAAATACCGAAGAAATAAAGGAATTCTTAAGACCGAATATGATTGTTTTTACGGAATGTGATGAAATACTTTTGGAAGGAGTTACATTTCAAAACTCCCCAGCTTGGTGTATCCACCCCTTGTTAAGTAGACATATTACCATGAAGGATGTTACCATTAGAAATCCTTGGTATGCACAAAATGGAGATGGGGTAGATTTTGAATCTTGTGAAAATATTTTGGTTTCGAATTGTAAAATTGATGTAGGCGATGATGGAATTTGTTTGAAATCAGGTAGAGACGAAGAAGGAAGAAAAAGAGGAAGACCTACAGCAAATGCTGTAATAGAGAATTCCATTGTATTTCACGGCCATGGTGGAGTGGTAGTAGGATCTGAAATGTCTGGCGGAGTGAATAATATATTTGTCAATAATTGTCAATTCCTAGGTACAGACGTAGGACTTCGTTTTAAAACCACCAGAGGCCGAGGTGGAATTGTAGAAAATATTTTTATTCGAAATATTAATATGAAAAATATTGCAGGACAAGGTATTATTTTGGATATGTATTACCAGGGAAAAGATCCTGTTGGCACCCATGGAAATGGGGAGGATAAACCTGTAATTGCTAAGGAGGCTGTAAATGAGGGTACTCCTCAATTCAGAGATATTCAAATGGAAAATATTCGCATATTAAATGCAGAAACAGGCATTATGGTAAGAGGATTACCAGAAATGCCTGTTCGTAATATTTCAATAAAAAACATTGAAATCCAAGCCAAACAAAAAGAATATATTCTTTATGGCGAAAATATTAAAATTAATTAGTCATTACCTTTAAGGTCGGGTTGACAATATATTTCCCGGAATGATCTCCATAAACGGAAATTCCATTTGGCGACCCGTCCATTAATTGGATTTTAATTTTAATCTTTCCGGATTTCAAACCGGATTGTATTGCATCAGGGCTCAAGGAAATTTGGAATAGTTCTCCATAGGTACCCGCTTCATCCAATTTATGATCTTCTTTTTGGTAATGCCATGATAAGATACCATTATGATCTGCGGGATCATCCTTTAATAGAATATTTTCCAAAAGAATATTATTGGCAAAAATTTGAGCGAATGCAGGATCCTTTGTATTATCTGTTTGAGGGTAAGCATTTGGATTTTTTCCTGGATCAAAAGTACCTTTCCCCAACATATAATCTCCTTCCATTTTAGTTCCTCCTTCGATATCTCTTCCTAATAAGGCTCTAGAGGATAATTCAACATAAAAGTCCATAGATTTTATTTGTTTCTCGTCTAACCCTTTTGGTAAAGAAAATTCATATTCAATAAAACCTTCTCCATATCCATTTAATTTATTTCCCCTCACTCCTTTCCAGGATTTAATACTAAAATTTGATTGGGAATATCCTTCAACTGGAATACTTAATTGAATAGATTTATCTGACTTTTCGACCAAATCTCCATCTTGTACAATGATGCTAACAAAGTTCCGATGAAGTACTTTCCCTCCCAAGGTTTGTATAGTATAGGCCAAAGTATTGATGGATTTATGGGTTGGAGCAAGAAGTATTTCTGGCTTTAAATCCTGGACAGTCCAAGGCTCCCAATGAATGGTATCATATTTTACCCAGTAATTTTCCTTTTCTCCAGTTGAATTTGTACCAGAAAATTCTTTCTTTAAAACAAGAAGATTTTGAGGAGTTGGTTTATCCGTTAAGGAAGAAAGTTTCAAAGGAATTTGAATGGATTTACCGGCTGGTACCTCAAAACTAATATTTTGACCGGAGGAAATATAAAAATCAGAATGTAAATCCTGAATAGACATCCCTGGCACAATATCCTTTAATCCAAAATATTTGGGACTACGATCAAATCTTACATAACCATTCCATTCGTTGATAACATCGTGATGTTCGGTATAAAGCCAACCAGCAATTTTTAAATGATTTCGAAAGGCATTCATGGAGCGATGATAATCATAGGTAATATCTACATCTCCGGTGCTTCCGGTATAACCCCAGACATTTCCAAATTCTGAATTGATCATTGGTTGATTCTTTTGATGATTCCCAGGCATAAAATTCCAACTACTGCCTGGAAAGGTAGAATCAACTTGTTTTTGAAGGAAGGCATCCCATTCATAACCTGGCAAATAAGAATGCCAAGAGTGAATATCTGTATTGTTTACATGTTTAAAATCACAACAAATGGAATTATCTTCTACTAATCTAGACGGGTCTAAATCTTTCGCAACCTGAACCATCTCTCCTACCCATTTTTGGGTTTCTGGAAGATATTTCCTCGTTTTCTTCCCATTTTCTTCTACATTGGTGAATAATCCCCAACCTTCATTGAAAACAATCCAAGAGAAAATTGAAGGATGATTAAAATCTCTTGCTATTAATTCCTTTAGGGTTTTTTCTGATTCTACCTTCATTTGTCCCTTTGGTTCTCCCCATGAATTAGGAAGGTCAGACATTATGAAAAGACCTAATTTATCTGCCCAATATAATTTTCGAGGAATATCGATTTTTATATGGGTACGAATTCCATTCAAACCAATTTCCTTGGCAATTAGAATTTCGTTTCGCATGAATTCATCCGTAGGGAAGGTATAAAAACCTTCAGGATGATAGGATTGATCTAAAGCCAATTTTAAATAAACTGGCTTATTATTCAGCATAACATAGGGGATTTTTGAGTTCGGTAAAAAATCAGACGAAATTTTTCTATAACCAAAATATCCTGCAAATTCATCCTTGGTATTTCCTTTTCCTAAAACCACACGGTAATCGTAAAGATAAGGGTCCTCTAGACTCCATAATCTTCCATTTTTAAAGGGGATTTCAAATGAAAGACTTCTCTTTCCTTTTAAAATAGTTTCAGTAAAAATTTTATCCCCAATTTTTGTTTGAAGGTCCAAATTTTCAGTTGAAACTTGATTTAATTCCACAAAGACTTTTAATACTTCTTTGTCGATATCGGGATTTATTTGATAGGATTGAATGAAATTTAAGCCTCTTGGCTCTAAATAAATGGTTTGCCAAATACCTTTTGCATCTCCATAACCTTGCTTTCCATAAAGGGTGAAATCTCGCCGAATATCATCTACTCGAATCACTAAATCATGTTCTTTTCCAATTTGAATATGCTTACTCAAATCAAATTCAAAAGGAGTATAACCACCTTGGTGTGTACCTAGTAATTTTCCATCTAAATAAACGGAAGTTTCCCAATCACTTGCACCAATAACCAAAAAAGGACGTTGATTTTGCCAATCATTAGGAATGGTAATTTTCCTATGGTACCAACCTATATCAGCAGTATTTTCTACTTCTGAAAGCTTGGAACCCCATGGAAAAGGAACTAAAATTTTGGTTTGATAGGACTCCTTGTTCAGCGCCCAGTTTTCTTTGATTCCGACATTTGCTTTATCTAATTCAAAATCCCAATAACCATTTAAATTGATAAAATGATTTCTTTGAAAATCTGGTCTTGGGTGCTCAGGCAAAGGCGTTTGAGCGGATAGACTTAGGCATGAAAAAATCAAGAAAACGAATGAAATTTTCTTTAACATAGTATTATTAAGTTTAGATTATTACAATATTGCTAAAAAAAAATTAGAAGGTCTAAAGAAAATCGAAAATGTTCTATGTAATTTTACAATATGGAATTAAATAAGAATAAAATCCCAACACAAATAACGGTTTTAGGAGGAGGAAGCTGGGCAACATCGATCATTAAAATTTTAACTGAAAATAATGTTCGGGTAAAATGGTGGATAAGACGAAAGTCTGATGTAGAATATATTCGAAAATACAATCATAATCCTAGTTATCTTACGGATGTAATCATCAATCCTAGAAAGGTAAAAGTCTATACAAAAATGACGGATGCCCTCAATGGGACGGAATTTGTGATTTTAGCCATACCTGCGGCTTTCATTCCTGAATCATTAGAAAATTGCCCGATTCATTTATTACAAGACAAAAAAATTGTTTCTGCGATAAAAGGGATGATTCCGGAGGAAAATATTCTTGTGACGGATTGGATGGAGGCTAAATTTTCTACTTCTAAAATGAATACTTGCGTCATTGCAGGACCATGCCATGCAGAGGAAATTGCCATGGAAAGGCAATCTTATTTAACGATAGCATCTCCTAATTTAGATTTAGCAGAAAGGTTTTCCAATTTAATGGAAGGAAGATATATGAAATCCCACCCTATAAAAGATTTATATGGAGTGGAATATTGCGCCGTTATCAAAAATATCATAGCGATTGCCTCCGGAATTACGCATGGATTAGGATTTGGAGATAATTTCCAAGCGGTGATGGTTTCGAATGCAATGCAAGAAATAAAACGATTTTTAGATAGGGTTTATCCTTTGGAAAATCGTGATTTAAATTCCTCAGGATATCTTGGAGATTTGCTTGTAACTGCCTACTCTCAGTTTTCAAGGAATAGGACATTTGGAAATATGTTAGGAAGAGGATATACGGTAAATTCAGCTCAATTCGAAATGAAAATGGTAGCTGAAGGATATTATGCAGTAAAGAGTATATACTCAATTGCTAAGAAAAATGACATAGATATGCCAATTATCGAGGCTGTCTATAATATTATCTATGAAAAATCGAATCCAAAAACTGAAATCAATAAATTGGTTGGAAAACTAACCTAAATACGTTCTGATTCTTGCTGCTGTTGCTGCTAATTCTTCCTGGCTTGGCCGAAGTTTTGGATTGGCGAAATTCACATCAGACATGGAATTCATCGGTATTAAATGCACATGCGCATGGGGTACCTCCAAGCCAATAACAGTAACGCCTAATCTTTTACAAGGACAAGCTTTTTTAATTGCCGGAGCGATACTTTGAGCGAATTTCATCAATTCCCCTAAAGTATCTGCTGGCAAATCAAAAATATAATCTACTTCCTTTTTGGGAATCACCAAAACATGTCCTTCTTTCAAGGGCATAATATCTAAAAATGCTAAAAACTGATCATTTTCAGCAATTTTATGGCAAGGTATTTCGCCATCTATTATTTTGGTAAATATCGTACTCATTAATCAATTCGTTTAAGATTGAATTTAGTAACAGGTTTTATAATTAAAGGAACTTTTTCCAATTTAACGGCATCACTATCTAAGCCAAAGTATTTGTCTTCAGCCGAAGTATAATGTTTTAGGAAGAAATAAGCCTTCATAATTAATCTATCGAGTAAAGGCAAATCATTATCATAGGAAAGGAATTTTTCCAAAACAACGAACCTAAAATCTCCGATTACATTTTGTTCATTAAGTGAACGATAACGAGAGGTAATATCTACTTCGCCAGCAGCTACTAAATCTTCTACAACTTTTCTAAAGTATACATTGATTTTTTGATCAACTCTAAATCCTAATTTAAAAGTAACTTTTATGATATCATCTGGTTCAATGATATTCACTTTATAATCCATGGTATATGGGTCATCCATGGTATCAACATGAATAAACCAATAAATATCTGCCCTCTTAGGTCTTCGTTGAAAAATGGAATAAATAATTTTAGATTCAACATCTGTTTGTCTACCCGCATTGGACATAAATACTAAGTGAGTAGCATATTTTGGAATTGTTTCATCTCTACTTAATTCCTTCAAAGGAGTGATATAGTCTGAAAGTTTTTCGTATTCTGTCAATTCTTTTTTAATCTTATTGGCTCTCCACCAAACATACATGATAAATGCCACTAGGGTTGCTACGAATAAAGAAACATAACCCCCATGCCAGAATTTCTCCAAATTGGCAACCAGGAAGGACCCTTCAATTGAAAGAAAGACGATTAAAAATAAGAATATCCACCATAGGTCTACTTTCTTGATATGCAAATAGTAGGTCATAAGCATGGTATCAATCATCATGGTTAAGGTGATTGCCAGACCATAGGCCCCTTCCATATTGGTAGATTCTTTAAAATATAGAACTATACCGGTACATCCCATCCAAAGCAACATATTGATGGAAGGTACATATAATTGTCCTTTTTGATCGGAAGGATACACGAGTTTTACTCTTGGCCAGAAATTTAATCGAATAGCCTCAGAAATCAAGGTAAAAGAGCCTGAAATTACGGCTTGGGAAGCAATAATTGCTGCCAAGGTTGCTAAAATTACCTCTGGAATCAAGAAATCAGGACCTAATAATTCAAATATTGGTTTTCTTGCATTCATATATTCTCCGCTATGTGCAATTAACCAAGCCCCTTGTCCGAAATATTGAAGGATCAACATGATTTTCACAAAAACCCAGGATATTCGAATATTTTCTTTCCCACAATGACCTAAATCTGAATATAAAGCCTCTGCACCTGTGGTACAAAGAAATACCGCACCGAGAGTCCAGAAGCCTGATACTCCTGCTGTTTCAGAAGTCAATAAATTATACGCATAATGGGGGGATAAAGCGCGAAGAATAGACCAATCATTCGACAACCAAATAATCCCTGAAATTCCTAAGAAGCTAAACCAGGTCATCATTATTGGGCCAAAAAATTTACCCACAACCTTGGTTCCAAAAACTTGAAATATAAATAAAGCAGAGATAATAGATAGTACAATTGGTACTGTATTGGTAATAATTGGAGAACCATCATCTGCTTTCAACATTCTAAGTCCTTCAATCGCAGACGATACAGAGATAGGTGGGGTAATTATTCCATCGGCAAGTAAGGTAGCACCTCCAATAATTGCTGGTAAGGTAAGCCATTTGGCATGCCGCCTAACTAAAGAGAACAAAGCGAAAATACCTCCTTCACCCTTATTATCGGCTCTCAAAATTAAAATCACATATTTTACCGTAGTTTGTAAAGTTAATGTCCAGAAAATACAGGAGAGTCCTCCTAATACATCCATAGAATTAATTTGATGATCGCCAATGATGGATGGCATTACATATAAAGGAGAGGTTCCAATATCTCCGTAAATGATTCCTAAAGCTACTAACAAACCTGCTGCTGTAGCTTTATTTAAGTGTTTTTGGTCCATGGTTCGCAAAGATAACCAATAATTTTATTTATCGTAAAAAATATATATCCTCCATTTCAGACGGAACTATTTTCAAAACATTTGTAAGCACTAATAAGATTAATTTCCTAGAAGCAAGCCATTCAGGAATTTTCACTAAATTCTGAAATTCTTTCAAGGTAATTTTTCCATTTTGATGGAGAAAATCAACCAAAATTCTTTCATGTTCCCCATAGGTAAATTTTACGCCTTCTTCTTGTTCTCGTCTAAGAATCGTTTTCAATTCTTTACTCGCTTGAATACTTTTATCCTCTACCCTAACATAACAAATAGGAGTCTCCTCTTGGGTAATTTGAACAAAATGAGGTTTTTCTAAGCTTGGGGAAACTTTATATACTAAAATGGACTTCCCATTATCTAAAGGAATTACCTTTACAGAATAAGAAAATGCAGGAAAGACATATTTTTCAATCGCTCTTTCCATATCAAAATAATCATCCTCTGGATAAGGCAAACCATTAATTTGTCCATCATCCGTTACCCCTAAAAATAAAATTCCACCTTGAGAATTTGCAAAGGCTACAAGTTCTTTTACAATTTTTTCAGGATATTTTACCTTAGTTTTAAATTCTAAGAATTGGTTTTCACCTTTTTTGATAATATTTTTAAGGTCAAATTGATCTAGACTAGTAATGTCAAAATCAAATTCTGAATAAGAAATAATGGAGGGTATTTTCGGCTGCATAAACTCCAATTTTTGATGCAGTAATATTAATCATTTTTTACAGGATTTAAAATAAAAACTAAAAAAAATAAGGAAAAGTCTAGTTTTTCAATAGACTTTATATATTTTTGCATTAAATTAATAAAGATGGACATTCTAGAATTAGCAGAAAAATTGATGAAAATGGGCCTAGAAGATAGATTAAGGCTAATTACCGAGGAATATAAGGACAAAAAAATTGTATTTTCTACTTCATTCGGACAGGAAGATCAAGCAATTTTTCATGCTATCGCACAAGAGAATTTACCAATAGAAATTTTTACTTTGGACACTGGAAGATTATTTCAAGAGACTTATGAATTAATGGATCTTACAAAAAAGAAATATAATTTTCCATTTAAGGTATATTTCCCGGATAAAACCACTGTGGAGAGAATGGTAGAGGAAAAAGGGTTCAATTCTTTTTACGAATCGGTGGATAATCGAAAGCAATGTTGTTTTATCAGAAAAATTGAACCATTAAATAGGGCTTTGGAAGGTGCGGAGGTATGGATAACGGGATTGAGAAAAGAGCAATCTGAAAACAGAAATACTATCTCCATTTTAGAAAAGGATGAATCCAGAAATTTAATAAAATTCAATCCTTTGATAGACTGGACAATCGAAGATTTAGAAAAATATTTAAATGAGAATAAAATTCCACAAAATAGTCTACATAGAAAGGGCTTTATTTCGATTGGTTGTGCACCTTGTACTAGGGCCATTCAGGAGGGAGAAGATATCCGTGCTGGAAGATGGTGGTGGGAACAATCTCAAAAAGAATGTGGTTTACATAGTAAATAAAAGAGTAAAATTATGAATGAAAAAATTGGACAATTTCCTAGAAAATTAGAGGATGAATCTATTTATATTTTTAGAGAGGTTGTTGCGCAATTTGAAAAACCAGCTTTGTTATTTTCTGGTGGAAAGGATTCAATCACTTTGGTTAGATTGGCTCAAAAAGCCTTTTATCCAGGAAAAATTCCTTTTCCTTTAGTCCATATTGATACAGGACATAATTTCCCAGAAACAATTGAATTTAGGGATTGGCTTGTGAAGGAGATAGGAGCTGAATTAATTGTAAGAAATGTACAAGATTCCATTAATCAAGGAAAGGTAAAAGAAGAAACAGGAAAATATGCTTCCAGAAATGCGCTGCAAACAGTAACCCTTTTAGACACGATCGAAGAATTTAAATTTGATGCTTGTATTGGTGGGGCAAGAAGGGATGAAGAAAAGGCAAGAGCAAAAGAAAGAATATTTTCCGTAAGAGATGATTTTGGTCAATGGGATGCAAAAAAACAAAGACCTGAATTATTTGATATGTTGAATGGACGTATTTCCGTAGGTGAAAATGTACGAATTTTTCCTATTTCCAATTGGACTGAATTAGACGTTTGGAATTATATCAAAGAAGAAAATATTGCTATCCCAAGTATTTATTATGCGCATGAGCGTCCGGTCATTCAAAGAGATGGAATGCTTTGGGCAGATTCTTCTTATCTGAATAAGGAATCGGATGAAATTCCTTTCAATACGATTGTTCGTTTTAGAACGGTTGGAGATATGACCTGTACGGCAGCAGTTTCTTCTACCGCCGATAATATCGATACAATAATTGAAGAAATACTAGAAGCCGAAATTTCAGAAAGAGGAGCAAGAATAGATGATAAGAGATCAGAGGCTGCAATGGAAAAACGTAAACAACAAGGATATTTTTAAAAATGGATATAGTAAGAATTGCCACAGCTGGCTCAGTAGATGATGGAAAAAGTACCTTGATTGGAAGATTACTTTTTGAAACAAAATCAATTACAAAAGATAAAATTGAAGCATTAGAATCCGCTTCAAAAAGAAAGGGTTTAGACTTTATCGACCTTTCCCTATTGACAGACGGATTAATTGCAGAAAGAGAACAAGGAATTACAATTGATGTTGCGCATATTTATTTTTCTACACCGAATAGAAAATATATTATTGCTGATACTCCCGGACACGTTGAATATACTAGAAACATGGTTACGGGGGCTTCAAATGCATCTGTTTCCTTAATTTTAATTGATGCAAGACAAGGTGTATTGGAACAAACTGCAAGACATTTAAGTATTGCTGCCCTACTAAGAATTCCAAGAGTTATTTTTTGTATCAATAAAATGGATTTAGTTGATTATGACGAATCCACCTATTTAAAAATTCAATCTCAATTAAAAGAATTAATAGAGAAAACAGCATTTGAAGGACAAGAAATCAATTTTATTCCTTTATCTTCTTTATACGGAGAAAATATTACGGAAAAATCTGTAAAAATGCCATGGTACTCTGGAAATAGCCTTTTAGAAGAACTTGAATCTTTTTCTATCAAGGAAATTTATAAAAATACTCCTTCCAGGTTCCCAGTTCAATTCGTGATTCGTCCTAAAACAGAACAATACCATGATTACCGCGGTTATGCAGGAAAGGTAGCGAGTGGAAAGTTTACGGTAGGACAAAAAATTACTGTATTACCATCAGGCCAAAGTTCTACTATTGAGTCTATCCAAAAATTTGATAAAAATTTGGATTCGGCACAGGCAGGAGATTCTATCACGATGACATTGACCACCGACGTAGATGTTTCAAGGGGAAATATGATTGTGCTTTCAGATGAATCGCATCCTCAAATTAAAGATTTCTCTGCCCAAGTTTGTTGGTTAGATGCCCAATCTTTGGTTCCTGGAAAAACGTATTTATTACAACATGGTATTAATCAAATCAAAGCAAAAGTAGTTGGTATTAATCATCGACTTGATGTAATCAATCAAAATATAGAAGAGGTAAGCGAATTAAAATTAAATGAAATAGGGAAAATCCAAATAAAAACAGCGCAACCTATTGCGGCTGATATTTATTCAGAAAATCCTTTAAATGGGGCCTTTATTTTTGTAGATGAATTCTCTAATTCAACGGTAGGAGTTGGCTTTATCAACTAAGCTAATTCAAAAATAGCCTCAATTTCAACTGAAATATTATCTGGGAGTGTATTCACACCGACTGCACTCCTTACTCCTATCCCCAAATCATCTCCCCAAACTTTTGCAAATAATTCAGATGCACCGTTGATAATATAAGGTTGTCTTTGGAAATCATCCGTGCAATTTACCATTCCTAAAACTTTAATTACTCTTTTTACCTTCGATAAGGATCCTAAATTATCTTTTAGGGTGGAAAGCATGGTTAAACCAACTTGTTGTGCAACCAATTTTCCCTCTTCCATATCTATTTCCGAACCGATTCTTCCTTTCATTAAAGATCCATCCGTTTTAACCGGACCATGTCCGGATAAATAAATAAAATTACCTACAATCATGGCAGGTTTATATACACCTAAAGGCTTAGGAGCAGGAGGTAATTCTAGTCCTAGCTTTTGAAAATTTTCATCTGGATTAATCATGTTTTCCATAAATTTTATGAATTAATTCGGCGATGAGGCCGGTCCATCCGGTTTGGTGAGATGCCCCAAGACCCTTGCCAGTATCCCCATCAAAATATTCGAAAAATAAATAATTCTTTCTAAAATCTTCATCTTTTTGAAGCTTTTCGTATTCACCATAAATAGGAATTTCTCCATTTTCCTTCTTTAAGAATAAATTTATCATTCGTATTGATAAATTTTTTGCGGCTTCTTTGATATTAACGGTATTTCCAGAATTTGTAGGATATTCTAATTCATAATCTCTTCCATAATAATTATAGAACTTTTGTAGAGAATCTATTATCAAATAATTCATTGGAAACCAAATAGGCCCTCTCCAATTAGAATTTCCTCCAAACATATCGGAAATTGATTCAGCAGGATTGTATCCTACTTCAATTGTTCCTTTTTCATATTTAAAATTGAAAGGATTTTGTTCATGGTATTTAGAAAGGGTTCTTATTCCATAATCACTTAAAAATTCTTCTTCATCGAAGACCCTCTTTAAAATCATTTTCATTCTATGGCCACGTAGAATTGATAATAATCTACTTTCCCCTCTACCAGGCTCATACCATCTAGAAATAAGGTTCGATAAATCTGGACGATTATTCAATACCCATTCAACTCGATGTTTAAAATGTGGGAGTTTTTCCAATAAATCTGGATCTAAAACCTCCACCGCAAAAAGAGGAATTATCCCTACCATGGAACGAATTTTCAGGGATTCAGCTGAGCCATCTTCTTTTTTCAATAAATCATAATAAAATTGATCGTCTTCGTCCCACAATCTAACCTCTTCAGAACCAAATTCAGATTGCATAGCTCCAGCAATTTGCAAAAAATGCTCGAAAAATTTGGCAGCCATATCTTGGTATACGGGTTTTTCCAGGGAAATTTCAGTGGCAATTTTTAGCATATTCAAGGAATACATGGCCATCCAACCAGTACCGTCTGCTTGTTCAAGATAGCCTCCTGTAGGCAATTCTGCTGAACGGTCAAATACTCCAATATTGTCCATTCCTAGGAACCCACCACCAAAAATATTATTACCGCCTGTATCTTTAAGATTTACCCACCAGGTAAAATTCAATAATAATTTATGAAAAATTCTTTCCAAGAAGGTAATATCTCCCTTCCCGTTCATTTCTTTATCTATTTCATAAACTTTGAAAGTTGCCCAAGCATGAACTGGGGGATTCACATCAGAAAAAGACCATTCATAAGCTGGAATTTGTCCGTTCGGATGCATATAATATTCTCGAAGAATAACGGCTAATTGTCGCTTCGCAAAATCCGGATCTAATCTTGCCAGGGGAATGGTATGAAAGGCCAAATCCCAAGCTGCAAACCAGGGGTATTCCCATTTATCTGGCATGGAGAAAATATTTGCTGCATAGAGATGCCTCCATTGTGAATTTCTCCCAGATTTTCGGGCAGGATGAGGCTTTGGCATCGAAGGATCTCCTTTTAACCATTCATGGACATTATAATAATACCATTGTTTACCCCAAAGCATTCCGGCATAGGCTTGTCTTTGAATATTTTTTAGCTCCTCATCTACTATTCCTTTTTGTAATTCTTCATAAAAAATATCTGCCTCCTTTTTCCTTAAATCATAAATCTGATCAAAATCTTCGAATGGCTTTTGGATAGATCCCTTTACAAAACGAAGTCGATAAGTTTTCTTCCCTTTCGGAGGAATAATATCTGAAAATACAGCTGAAGCCTTTGTTCCAATATGATTGGGGTTTACGGCAAACTTATCTTTGTCAACGATATAATTATTAATTCCTTCCTTTGTAAAATGATATCGGTTGTAGCCATTATGAAGTTTCTCATAATTGGATTCATTATCTGTAAAAACAAATTCTTTAGGCTTTTCAACATAAAGTTTATAGCGACCCAAATGCTTGTGATCAACATCGATAAAGGCATTTCCAACTCCTGTTAGGATCGGTTTATATTCAAACTTTTCGTATCCCCAACACCAGGTATTTCGGAACCAAATAGTTGGCAAAACAGTGATTGGGGCGGCAGTTTTGGCCTTATTTTCAATAGTAACCTGAATGAGTATATCATTCTCATCCGCCTTAGCGTATTCCATTGAAATATCAAAATATTCATCCCGATCAAATATACCGGTGTCTAATAATTCATATTCAGGTTCTAAACGATTTCTTTTTTTCGACTCATCGATTAATTTTTTATAGGGGAAGGCATTATGTGGATATTTATAGGACATCCGCATATAAGAATGGGTAGGAGTAGAATCCTCGTAATAATACATTTCTTTTACATCCTCTCCATGATTCGACTCTGCTCCGGTAAGTCCAAATAGGCGTTCTTTTAGGATTTCATCCTTATGATTCCAAAAAGCAAAAGCAAAACAAATAAATTGTTTATTATCTGAAATACCCCCTATTCCTTCCTCTCCCCAACGATAGGCTTTGTATCTCGCCATTTCGTGGGTAGTTGAACCCCAGGCATAACCGTCGGAAGAATAATCCTCGCGGACAGTCCCCCACTGTCTTTCCGATAAATACGGACCCCATTTTTTCCAACCTCGATTATCTGCTCTTAAACTTAGACGTTTTCTTTCCGGACAATTTAAATTCATAATATATGATGAAGAATATCTTTACAATTTACAAATTAATTATTTAATTTCGAACTAGCGGTAGTGGGAGAATAAATATGGAAAGAATCTAATCATGGAAAAAATTAAATTTACCATACCAATTTCTGAATATAAAATCCAAAAAGATCATAAAATCATCAGTATTGGATCTTGTTTTGCGCAGTCTATGGGAGAAAGATTAGAAAAAAATGGCTTCTCAATCTTAAATCAACCATTTGGCACTATTTTCCACCCTTTGGCTATACAAAAATTATTTTCAGATTCAGCAGTTTTAGAAAAGGATTTAATGCAAAGAGATGGGCTTTGGGTACATCCAGATTTTCATTCTGTTTTTAAAAATGAATCCAAAGAAAAGGTAGTATTTAATATTCTTGAGCAAAGAAAAATTGTCAATGAATTAATCCAAGAGGCTGATTGGCTCATATTAACCTTTGGAACCAGCTTCCGATATTTTGATAAAAACTTGAATCAATATATAGCAAATTGTCATAAGCAACCTCAAAAAAGATTTAATAAGGTTTTCATTTCTATGGAAGAAATGGCTTTAAGTCTGATTCCTTTCTTCAAAGAATTAAATTCAAAAAACAAAAAATTAAGAATTATGCTTACGGTTTCCCCGGTTCGTCATACCAAAGATGGAATCATGGAAAATATGGTATCTAAATCAAATTTAAGGCTACTTACAGATCGCCTAAATAATGAATTAGACTTTGTGGATTATTTCCCGGCTTATGAAATCATGATGGATGAATTGAGAGATTATGGTTTTTATAAATCAGATTTAATACATCCAAGCGAAGAAGCTGAAGATTATATCTGGGAAAAATTTCAAGAAACGTTTTTTTAATTGTAAATTTGTGGAAAAACAACCATTCTATGGGTGAATTATCCGTCAATAAAGAAATTATCATTGGAGCATTAAGTACCGTTCAAGAGCCTGATCTTAAAAAAGATTTGGTGACCTTAAACATGATTAAAGATGTTGAACTAGGTATAGGAGAGGTAAGCTTTACCGTTATGCTAACCACTCCAGCTTGTCCGCTTAAAGAAAAAATACGCAAAGATTGCGAAGAGGCCATACATAAGCTTGTTCATCCAGATTTAAAAGTAACTATTAAAATGGATGCGGAGGTAACTGGTTTAAAGCAATCAGGAGATTTAATTCCTGGAGTAAAAAATATCATCGCAGTAGCATCTGGAAAAGGAGGAGTAGGAAAATCTACTGTTTCTGCCAATTTAGCAATGGCCTTAAAAAAATTGGGCGCAAAAGTAGGAATTTTAGATGCAGATATTTCTGGGCCGTCTATTCCAACCATGTTTGGGGCGGAGGATATGCAACCTTTGGTTGAGGTCATAGACGGAAAAAATAAAATTCAACCTATTTTCCAATACGGAATAAAAATGATTTCAATGGGCTTCTTGGCCCCTATGGATAGTCCAGTGCCTTGGAGAGGCCCAATGATGACGCAGGCATTGCGCCAGTTTTTTGGAGATGCCAATTGGGGAGAATTAGATTATCTAATTATAGACTTGCCTCCTGGAACCTCTGATATCCATTTATCTTTGGTCCAATTAGTGAAAATTACGGGCGCCGTGATTGTCACCACCCCACAGAAAGTCGCTTTAGCTGATGCACAAAAAGGTTTACAATTCTTTAATCAAGCCGGCATAAATGTACCTGTATTAGGAGTAATTGAAAATATGGCCTATTTCACGCCAGAAGAATTACCAGAAAATAAATATTATTTATTTGGAAAAGATGGAGGTAAAGAACTAGCGAAAAAATTCGATGTGAAATTCTTAGGGGAAGTCCCACTGGTTCAGTCGATTAGGGAAGCTGGTGACGCAGGAAGACCAATTTCTGCAGAAGATGGAGTAATTTCCAATTCTTTTTCCGAAATTGCTTCCAATTTAGCACAAAATATTGCAATTTTAAACGCTAATCAAAACTAATTAAGATGCAAAATCATCCTCTATATGATCAAATTGAATCGGCTTTAGATAAAATAAGACCTTATCTTGAAGCAGACGGGGGAAATGTAGAAATTGTAAAAATAACGCCCGATAACGATTTATATCTAAGTTTTTTAGGTGCCTGCAAATCATGTAATATGTCGGCCATGACCTTCAAAGCAGGCATTGAAGAGGCTATTCGCAGGGAAGTCCCTGAAGTAAAAAACATCGTTGAATTATCTGAATCTATAAATTCTTGATGAGAATTGGAATATTTTTTGGTGGACCTGCAAGGGAAAGGGAAATCAGTTTTGCTGGAGGGAAAACCACTTTTAATAATATAAATCGAGATTTATTTGAACCAGTTTTGGTTTTTGTAGATTCATTTGGCCAATTTATTGTAGTAGACCCTTCGGTTTTAAAGAATGCTGAAATCCGGGATTTTTATCCTCCTAAAGATGCCCAAACTGCTTATTTTAGGATTTATGATGATTCATTAGGTGAAATAAGTTTGCAGGATAAAACAGATATGGCCAATCAAATTGGGCATAAAATAAAGCCACAAGAATTTTCCTTATACTTTGAATTTGCCTTTATTGCCATGCATGGGCCCGGTTGTGAAGATGGTTCCTTACAAGGTTTACTAGAATGGTATGGAATTCCTTATTCTGGCCCCGGCTTATTAGGTTCTGCTATTGGGATAGATAAGGGAAAACAGAATGCTTGGTTAAAGCAATCTGTTGAAATGAACAAAAAGTATCTATTACTTTCCAGAGAACAAGTTAAATCAGAGCCAATAAATTCTTTATTTGAAAAAATTAAGAACGAATTAGGCCTACCCTTGGTGATTAAGTCCCCGCATCAAGGCTCTTCAATTGGCTTATCCATCCTTAAAGAGGATGATGCTTCAGCATTTGATAAGGCAATAAAAAATTGTTTTTTCATTAAAGAAATCGAAAAACAAGAATGGGAAGAAAAAAATAATTCAGAAAAAATTCTTTTTATTCAATCCATGGTAAATCTGGATGAAGGAATCGGGATGCCAGTGGTATTGGAAAATGAAATTATCTATCACCCCAATCAATTATGGGAAAAATTAGAAATATATTTCAGTGAGAATAATTCAAAAGCCATTCTTCATAGTATCCATTCTGAAGATGATGTTCTTATTGAAGAATTTGTAAAGGGAAAAGAATTTTCCTGTGGGGTATTTCAGGAACCAGATGGACAAAAATCCATTGCCTTACCTCCTACCGGAATATTCCCAGCAGCTGAAAAGGATCAAGTATTTGATTTTAAAGCTAAATATCAATCTACAGAAACGCGAAAGGAAATACCTATTAGAACCAGTATGGAAAACCTGCATACAATTCAATCTAAGGTTTCAAAAGCTTTTGATGATTTAGGCATGGGCGTTTGCGCAAGAATTGATGGTTTCCTAATGGAGGATAATACCATTTGGCTTCATGACCCTAATACCATCCCGGGAATGTCGCCAGCTTCTTTAATTTTTAAACAATCTGCAGAAATAGGCCTGAGTATCACAGATACAATAACCTATTTTATTCGTCAATCTCTTCGGGAAAGATTAAAAAATGGAAAAAACTATGTGATTTTTGAATCACTATTGAAGATTTTAGATGAAAAAATTCAAGAAAATTTAGCCTCTCGAAAAAATTCAGAAATGAAAATCTTTTGCCTAGACGCAAATAGTAATAACAAGGAAGAGGAATTTCAACAATTATTAACGGAAGTTCATCGTATCAAAGTTGAATCTAAATTTGATTTTCAAGTAAAATTAATCAACCACCCTGTTCAAAATGAAATAATTTTGGATAGTTCCCATCTAATAAAATCAAATTGGAAGGAGCTAGACGAATTAATTCAAGAAGGTGTACATCCATTGATTCAAGAAAATAGAATTAAAGCTCAAAAAATAACCCAATTTTATACGAATTCTCATGCAAGCAATTGATAGAAAATATCCCATTGGCACCTACCAAGCCCCTAATGAAATTACCCAGGAAATTTTAAATCATTGGATAAATGAAATTGAAGCTTTTCCAAATGAATTAGAAAAGTTTGCCAAAGGCATGTCAGAAGAACAATTGAGTACTCCTTATAGAGAAGGAAGTTGGACAGGCCGCCAGGTTATTCAACATTTATTCGATTCCCATATGCATTGTTATATTCGTTTTAAGGCCGCCCTAACTGAAGGCGAAAACCCGGAAATTAAGGATTATGACGAAAATGGCTATGCCAATTTATTTGATGGAAAATCTGGAAATATTCAATGGTCTTTAGATGGTTTAAAATCCCTTCATGGAAGATGGGCAGAAATGATGAGAAGCTTTAGTCCACAAGATTGGAAAAAATCTTATTTTCATCCAACCAGACAAAAAACTTATGTCTTAGATAATACGTTGGGCATTTATTTACACCATTCAAAACATCATTTAGCCCATTTAAAATTAATCACCGGAGATTTATAATTACTTATTCCATGGCGCTGTAGTATTCATTCCCATATGAATACCTAGGGCTATCATCAAAATTGTAAAAATAATTAATACCCAACGGAAGATTTTTTGATTGCGGTTCATCTTAATTAAATTTTGGAATATAATGGTAAACAATTTCTGCTGAGAAAAAGTTTATTTCCTCCCAATTATCAAGATTTTCCCAACGAAGATGAACAATATCCCCTGTTTCCATCCCGATATATTGATTAGAAAAATGACTCGCCATCCGAGAAATTGTAGGATTATGACCGACTAAATAAACGGTTTTCATTTCAGCTTTTTCCAAAAAATGTAAATAATTTTCGAGGGGAGCTTCATATAATTCTAAATGAAATTCCATTTTAGCAGCAAGTTCTGGTAGAACATCCGTAATGATCGTTGCTGTCTCACGGGTTCTATTGGCAGATGAAATAATCCAATTTCCGGGATTATGATGACTATATTTCATCACTTGGGCAGATTTTAATGCCTCTCCCTTCCCTCTTTCAGATAAATTCCTCTCAAAATCTGGTTCAATATGAGGCCCGGCATGTGCATGACGAATCAAAATTAGTTCTAACATTTATTCAAAATCTTTTTCTGATAATAAAGGAAATTCTCCTGCCTGGTGACGCTTGCTCATGGCGATATAATGCGGGGCGGAATGCGAAAGCCAATTTAATTCTTCCTCTTTTAATTCTCTAATAATTTTGGCAGGCATACCTAATACCATTGAATTATCTGGCACTTCCATACCTTCCTTTACCAAGGCATTTGCTCCTATCAAACAATTTTTACCAATTTTAGCGCCATTTAAAATCGTAGAACCCATACCAATCATCGTTCCATCTCCAATGATAGCTCCATGGACGATCGCGGAATGACCTACAGTAACATTTTTGCCTAAAACTGTTGGAAAACCTGGGTCCGCATGAACTACGGCATTATCTTGAATATTAGTGCCCTCCCCAATTGTTAAGGTTTCTGTATCTCCTCTAAGAACAGCCCCATACCAAATTGAAACATCGGCACCCAATTTTACTTCACCCATTACGGAAGCATTTGGAGCAATAAAAACTGACATAATTATTTTTTTTGTTAATTTAATAATTCAATTGGAGAAAATAGATAAAATGACAAATTTCTTTCGATGGAAACCGACGGACAATCTCCTTTCATTAGGAGCAGGCGCAGCATGGTGGGAA
>CAZVFE010000009.1:0-39943 GCA_964626405.1 uncultured Cytophagales bacterium
TTCTCCTCTTTTTTTGTCGGGAATATCAACCCCTGCAATACGAGCCATATTGTATTATTTATTTTAAAATTCTAACTAAATCTTATCCTTGTCTTTGTTTAAACTTTGGATTCTTTTTGTTAATCACATAAAGCTTACCATGTCTGCGAATAACCTTGCATTCAGCGCTACGCTTTTTAATAGATGCCTTAACTTTCATTTTATTCTTATTTTAATTATTTATATCTATAAACTATTCTTGCTTTTGACAGATCATAAGGAGACATTTCTAATTTTACCTTATCACCTGGTAATATTTTAATATAATTCATGCGCATCTTGCCTGAAATATGGGCAATTACGACATGGGTATTCTCTAGCTCTACGCGAAACATAGCGTTTGAAAGCGCTTCTAAAATTGTTCCGTCTACTTCTATCGAAGACTGTTTTGCCATAATTTTATTTTTATATATTCAGTAATTCAACTGAATTTTTAATTGTTTCTTCAATTTTATCAAAAGTAGTAAGTACATCAGCCTGTCCTTTTTTAACACCAACAGTATGCTCAAAATGAGCAGATGCCTTACGATCTCTCGTTCTAATTGTCCAACCATCTGAATCCTGAGAAATATGTTGAACACCTAAATTAATCATCGGTTCAATGGCAATTACCATTCCTGATTTTAATTTGGGGCCATCACCTTTTCTACCATAGTTTGGAACCTCTGGACTTTCATGCAGGTTTTTGCCTACGCCATGTCCAACTAATTCCCTAACTACTCCGTATCCAAATCCTTGGGTATAGGATTGAACAGCATTTCCGATATCACCAATGCGATTTCCTTCAATTGCTTTTTCAATTCCTAAGAATAAAGACTCTTTCGTCTTTATCAAGAGTTTTTGAACTTCTTCACTTGTACCGTTTAATGCATAAGTATAGGCACTATCGGCATGGAATCCATTTTTATAAACTCCCCCATCTATTGAGATGATATCACCTTCTTTAATTTTATATCCTCCTGGTAAGCCGTGTACTACTACATCGTTTACAGAGATACAAAGTGAATAAGGGTATTTTCTCGATCCAACCTGATAATTCAAGAAGGAAGGATGGGCCTTATGGTCTTTAATAAATTCGTATGCTACTTTATCTAATTCAAGAGTACTAATACCAGGTTTTATAATTTTGGCAACTTCCGCATGGCAAGCTCCAAGAATTAAACCGTTTTCACGAATGATATCAAATTCCTCTTGCGTTTTTAAGTAAATCATACTTATTATCTAGCAATCATTTCAGAGCGACCTTTCACTCTACCTGATTGCATTAGACCTTCATATTTTCTCATCAACAAATAACTTTCTATTTGTTGTAAAGTATCTAAAACTACTCCAACTAAAATCAATAGAGAAGTACCACCATAGAAAGAAGCTAGGCCTCTTGTTACCCCGAAAAGGTTAGCAATTCCTGGAAGGATAGCAATAATAGCTAATAAAATAGCACCTGGTAGGGTAATATGATCTAAAACTCTTGCGATATAGCTGGAAGTCTCTTCCCCAGGTTTAAAACCGGGAACAAATCCTCCACCACGTTTCATATCATCTGCAATTTGATTAGGATTAATCGAGATTGCTGTATAAAAGAAAGTGAATAAAAGGATAAGAACTGCAAATAATAAATTATACTGCCATGTTGTAAAATCACCAAAAGCTGTTGCAATAGACGCAGCCGTTTCACTATTATCAGCAAAAGATTGCGCTACTAATCCAGGGATAAACATCAAAGCTTGGGCAAAGATGATTGGCATTACACCTGAGGCATTTAATTTCAATGGGATATACTGACGTTCCCCACCTACATTAACTTTATTTTTAGTTACTTGCTTAGCATACTGAACTGGGATTCTTCTAATTGCTTGAGTAACAGCAACGGCACCCATAACAATCACGAATAAAACAATTATCTCTAAGATAAAGATTAAAGCACCGGATAATTGTAGGGTAGTAGCTTCTTGAATTAATGATGAAGGGAAACGAGAAACGATACCAATCATAATTAACATTGAAATTCCATTACCAATACCTTTATCGGTGATTTTCTCCCCTAGCCACATACAAGTCATTGTTCCTCCCACTAAAATTACAACTCCATATAATCTAAAGAATAATGGATCAACCATGATTGCTTCAGTTGGAATTCTAATTTGAAGATAGGTAAAGGCTTGCGCAGCAGTTACGAAAATGGTTAAGATACGTGTAATTTGGTTTAATTTCTTTCTACCAGATTCACCATCTTTTTGCATTTTCTGAAAATACGGAAGAGCGATAGTTAATAACTGAATTGCAATGGAAGCCGAGATATAGGGCATAATTCCAAGTGCAAAAATCGAGGCATTGCTTAAAGCACCTCCTGAAAACATATTTAAAAGTCCAAAAAGACCATCATCTCCGATAGCTTGAAGCTTATTAGCATCCAAACCAGGAAGAGCGATATTTGAACCTAAACGAAAGAAAACAATTAAAAGGACCGTATTAATGATCTTACCTTTCAATTCTTCAATCGAAAAAATATGTTTTATGGTTGTGAAAAATTTATTCATTTTTAATAGGCCGTAGATTATTCAACAATTGCTTTTCCTCCAGCTGCCTCGATAGCTGCTTTCGCAGAAGCCGAGAATCCTTTTGCATGAATTTCAATAGCTGAAGTGATTGCTCCTCTGTTTAATATTTTAACTAAGTCAGATTTAGAAACTAAACCATGCTCTCTTAATACTTCAAAATCAATTTTCTTTAATTTAAACTCAGATGCTAATGCTTCTAAAGTATCTAAATTGATTGCTTTGTATTCTACACGGTTAATGTTCTTGAAACCGAACTTAGGAACACGACGTTGTAAAGGCATCTGACCACCTTCAAATCCACGCTTACGTGAATAACCTGAACGTGACTGAGCACCTTTATGTCCACGTGTTGAGGTTGCTCCTCTTCCTGAACCTTGTCCACGTCCTACTCTTTTTCTTTGTTTTACCGAACCTTCTGCAGGTTTTAAATTTGATAAATTCATAATTTTATGTGCTTAACGCTGTTTATAAATGAACAACTCGCTTAAATATTAAATATTTTCTACTTTTACTAAGTGACCAACTGAGTTAATCATTCCCTGGATAGCAGGGTTTAATTCTACTTCAACTGACTTATTAATTTTTCCCAATCCTAAAGCCTTGATCGTTCTTTTTTGAACTTCTGGTCTTTTAATGGTACTTCTAACTTGTGTAACTTTTACTTTTGACATTTTCCTTAAAGTTATGAGAATTTAAATCCTCTTATCCATTAAAAACTTTTTCTAACTTAACTCCTCTTTGGATAGCTACCGAATGAGGTGCTCTCATTTTAGTTAAAGCATCAATTGTTGCTTTAACCACGTTATGAGGATTGGAAGAACCTTTTGATTTAGCTAATACATCATGTACCCCTACTGATTCTAATACGGCACGCATCGCACCACCGGCGATCAAACCTGTACCAGGAGCAGCTGGCTTGATAAGAACTAAACCACCTGAATATTTTCCAATTTGCTCATGAGGAATTGTATTCTTGATGATTGGTACTTGGAATAAGTTTTTCTTAGCATCATCAATTCCTTTAGAAATTGCATCTGTTACCTCGTTGGCTTTTCCCAAACCATATCCTACAACATTCTTACCATCACCAACAACGACGATAGCAGAGAAGCTGAAACGACGACCACCTTTTACCACTTTGGCAACGCGGTTGATGGCAACTACTTTTTCTTTTAGTTCGCCTTCGTTTAATTTTACTGGTTTTCCTACTAATTTTGACATATCTTATTAAAATTGTAAGCCACCCTCACGAGCGCCTTCTGCTAATGATTTAACTTTTCCGTGATATAAATATCCATTTCTATCAAATACAACTGATGTAATACCTGCTGCTTTTGCTTTTTCAGCGATTTCCATACCTACTTTTTTAGCAGAATCGATATTGCTGTTGGATTTATTTCCTTTTACATATGAAGTTGCTGAAACGATTGTTGAGCTAGCATCATCGTTAATAATCTGCGCATAAATCGCAGAATTTGAACGGAAGATTGTTAATCTCGGACGTTCAGCAGTTCCAGAAATTTTAGAACGAATCGATCTTTTGATTCTAATTCTTCTGTTTTCTTTTTTTGTTGCCATTTTTATTTATCTATTTAAAGATGGATTTCCGGCCCATCATTATTTCAATTTATTTTTTACCACCAGTTTTACCAGCTTTCTTACGTACTTGCTCACCAACGAAACGTACACCTTTACCTTTGTAAGGTTCAACTTTACGTAATGAACGAATTTTAGCACATACCTGGCCAACTAATTGCTTGTCAATTCCTTCAATAGTGATAGTAGGGTTTTTACCCTTTTCCATCGCTGTTTTACAAGAAATCTCAGGAGGAAGTCCCATGAAGATAGCATGTGAATAACCTAAATTTAATTCTAAGACAGTACCTGACATAGCTGCTTTAAAACCAACACCGACTAATTCTAGATCTGTTTTATAACCTGCAGAAACACCCACTACCATGTTGTTCAATAAGGAACGATATAAACCGTGCATTGCCTTATGTCTCTTCTGCTCAGTCGGACGATCAACAGTCATGATATTATCTTCAATTTTGATAATCATTTCTGGATCCACTTGTTGAGATAAAGAACCTTTAGGTCCTTTTACAGTCACCAAATTACCAGAAGAAATATCGATAGTAACTCCTTGAGGGATTTCGATAATTTTTTTTCCTATTCTTGACATTTTATTTTTGTTTTCGCTTAAATTATGAGTTTCCTCTTTTCAGCATTAATTAATATACGTAACATAATACCTCTCCACCAACGTGTAGAGATTGTGCTTCCTTATCAGTGATTACACCTTTGGAAGTAGAGATGATTGCAATTCCTAATCCATTTAATACTCTTGGAAGAGATCCTGCACCGCTATATTTTCTCAAACCTGGTTTAGAAACACGGGTTAAATTAATAATAGCTGGCTGCTTAGTTACAGGATTGTACTTAAGAGCAATTTTAATGGTCCCTTGAACGCTAGAATCATCTACCATGTAATTCTGAATATATCCTTTATCTAAAAGAACCTTTGTGATTTCTTTTTTGATATTGGAAGCAGGAATTTCCACTACCCTATGACGCGCCTTAATCGCGTTTCTCAATCGGGTTAAATAATCTGCTATTGGATCTGTCATTGTTTTATTATTTGCCGCAGGCAAAATAGCCTGCAAAATTATTAATAATATTTTAAATTTTCAAATTTTTTACCAGCTAGACTTAGTTACACCAGGAATTAAGCCGGCAGAAGCCATTTCACGGAAAGTTACACGAGAGATTCCGAACTTTCTCATGTATCCACGAGGACGGCCTGTTAATTTACAACGATTGTGTAAACGAACTGGAGAGGCATTTTTTGGAAGTTTATCCAAACCTTCATAATCCCCAGCAGCTTTTAAAGCAGCTCTTTTAGATGCGTACTTTGCTACTAATCTTTCACGTTTTCTTGATCTCGCTTTAATCGATTCTTTAGCCATAATATTTTTTATTAAATCTTATCTAACTTTATTTCCAGCGAAAGGCATTCCCATTTCTTTCAATAATGCGTATGCTTCTTCGTTTGTTTTTGCAGTTGTAACAAAAGTAATGTCCATTCCTCCGATTCTATTTACCTTATCGATAGAGATTTCAGGGAAAATGATTTGTTCTTTAACGCCTAAGGTATAATTTCCTCTTCCGTCGAACCCTTTTTCAGAAATACCTTTGAAGTCACGCACACGTGGAAGAGAAACTGAAGTCAAACGATCGATGAATTCATACATTGTATCTCCTCTTAGAGTAACCTTTACACCGATAGGCATGTTTTCTCTTAATTTGAAGTTAGAGATAGCCTTTTTGGATAAAGTAGTAACTGCCTTTTGACCAGCGATTAATGTAATTTCATCAGCTGCTTGGTCTACTAATTTTTTATCTGCTACAGCTGCTCCTACCCCTTTGTTGATAACAACTTTGGTAATTTTAGGAACTTGCATTACAGATTTATATTGAAATTTTTCCTTCAATGCTGGAACAACTTCTTTGATAAATTGCTCTTTTAATCTAGGTGTTGCCATATTCTTATCTGTGGATTTCCGACCCACTTTTTAAATTCTTATAAAAATTTACCTGACGATTTAGAAAATCTTTGCAATTTTCCTTTTTCGTTTAATTTTCTACCTGTTTTAACAGCTTTATCGCCTTCCATAACCATTAGGTTAGAGATATGAATAGATCCTTCGATCTTTTCAATTCCACCTTGAGGATTAGCAGCCGTTGGCTTATTGTGTTTTGTTAATAAATTAACTCCTTCAACAATAGCACGAGACTTTTCAATGATTACTTCCTTAATAATTCCAGATTTTCCTTTAGAATTACCAGCGATAACCATTACTTTATCTCCTTTTTTAATGTGTAATTTCACGTTTTTTACTTTCTTTTCCATTGTATATTGATTTATTGGAATACCAATGTTTTGTTCTTATAATACCTCTGGAGCTAATGAAACAATTTTCATAAATCCTGCATCACGCAATTCACGAGCTACTGGTCCGAAAATACGTGTACCTCTTGGCTCGTCATTATTATTTAATAATACTGCTGCGTTATCTTCAAAACGGATATAAGATCCATCTTTACGACGAACTTCTTTTTTAGTTCGTACAATCACTGCTTTGGAAACTGTACCTTTCTTCATTGAAGAAGAAGACAAGGCTGATTTTACAGTTACCACTACTTTATCTCCAATAGAGGCATATCTCTTACCAGTACCACCCAAAACACGAATTACCAATACTTCTTTCGCACCTGAATTATCTGCCACTCCTAATCTTGATTCTTGCTGTAACATTTCTTCTAATTTTTAATTTTGTAAAACAAGGGTTGATTACTTAGCTTTTTCAATAATTTCAACCAATCTCCAACGCTTATTTTTAGAAAGCGGACGGGTTTCCATTATTTTAACTGTATCGCCAATACCACATTCATTTTTTTCGTCATGTGCCATTAACTTGGTAGTTTTCTGTACGAACTTTCCGTACAATGGGTGTTTAACCTTACGGTTAACAGTGATGGTGATGGACTTATCCATTTTATCACTAACTACTTTCCCAATTCTAATTTTTCTTAGATTTCTTTCCATTTTATTGCGTTGGGCTTGTTAAACAATTGGTTGTAAGCAAAAATCGATACAACCTATAAATTAATTTTTTACGCTAAGCTGTTTAATTGTGTTAATAATCTAGCAATTACACGCTTTGCTTCGCGAATTCTTAAAGGATTTTCAATTGGAGAAATTGAATGTGCCAATTGTAAACGGCTCAAATTTTCTTTCTCCTCAGCGATTTTCTTCACTAATTCGTCTTTTCCTAAACTTTTTATTTCTGCGTTTTTCATTTTCTCAAAGAATTGTTTTTACCAATTTCTATTCTTGGTAATCTTTACGAACTACAAATTTGGTACGCACTGGAAGCTTTTGAGCAGCTAGTCTCAATGATTCCTGAGCTAATTCTAATGGCACCCCTGCCGATTCAAAAATGATTGTACCAGGGTGAACATTTGCAACCCAATATTCTGGAGCTCCCTTTCCCTTACCCATACGAACCTCAGCAGGCTTCTTTGTAATTGGCTTATCAGGGAAAACTCTGATCCAAACTTGGCCTTCACGTTTCATAGCTCTTGTTACTGAAATACGAGCTGCCTCAATTTGGCGAGCAGTAATTCTACCTCCTTCTAATGACTTAATCGCGAATGATCCAAAATCAATTTCGTGGCCACGGGTAGCAACTCCCTTAATCCGACCTTTTTGTTGCTTACGAAACTTGGTTCTTTTTGGCTGTAACATCTTATTATTATTTTTCTAATTTCTTAATAAATAAATCTTATCTTCTCTTACCTCTTCCTCCACCTTGCTTTTTATCCGCATCAGCACGATCATTTCTTCTTCTTCCTCTATCCATTCCTCCTCCTCTATTATCGTTAGAGTTTCCTCCTGATACATTACCATATCCAGCATTTGGAGATAAATCACGCTTTCCATAAACTTCTCCACGGAAAACCCAAACCTTGATTCCAATCTTTCCGTATACAGTTAAAGCTTCTGAAATAGCATAGTCTACGTCTGCACGAATTGTATGAAGAGGAATTCTACCCTCTTTATATCCTTCAGAACGCGCCATTTCAGCACCACCTAAACGGCCAGATAATTTTAATTTGATACCCTGAGCACCTACTCTCATGGCAGAAGCAATCGCTTGCTTCATCGCACGTCTGAAAGAAATACGAGCCTGTAATTGTTGAGCAATTCCCTCACCAATTAATTTAGCATCTAATTCCGGACGCTTGATTTCAAAAATATTGATTTGAACGTCTTTTCCAGTAATTGCTTTCAACTCCTCTTTTAACTTATCTACCTCTGCACCTTGCTTACCAATTACAACACCTGCACGAGCAGTATTAATTGTTAATGTGATACGCTTTAAAGTACGTTCAATGATAACTTTAGAGATGGATCCCTTAGGAATACGAGCGTAAACATATTTACGGATTTTATCGTCTTCTACTAATTTGTCGGCAAAAGTCTTTCCACCGTACCAGTTAGAATCCCATCCTCTGATAACTCCTAATCTTAATCCAACGGGGTTAATTTTTTGTCCCATTTCTTTTATTATTAAAGTTTATTTTTCTTCTGATTTAGTTTCTACTTCTTCCACTGCAGGAGCTGCATTTGATGCAACCACTAAAGTGATATGATTCGAGCGCTTCAAAATACGGTGCCCTCTTCCTTGCGGAGCCGGACGTAAACGCTTTAATGAAGAACCACCATCAACGAATATCGTCTTGATGTATAGGTCAGCATCTTCAATGCTCACTTCCTCGTTCTTATTCTGCCAGTTTGCAACTGCAGAAAGTAATAACTTTTCTATGCTTTTTGCTCCAACTCTTGGTTCAAACTTCAAAATTGCCAATGCCTTGGAAACCTTCTGTCCGCGAACCATATCAGCTACGATTCTCATTTTCTGAGGTGAAGTAGGAACATTCTTTAATTTAGCAACTGCTTCCATCTTAATGTTTATTACTAGGTTTTACCCCGTTAATTATTTTTTACCTTTATCCTTCTTGGCAATATGTCCACGGAAATTACGTGTCGGAGAAAATTCCCCTAATTTATGCCCCACCATGTTTTCTGTAACATAAACAGGGATAAACTTATTACCATTGTGTACTGCAAATGTATGTCCGATGAAGTCTGGAGAAATCATTGAACGTCTAGACCAAGTCTTGATCACAGACTTCTTCCCAGATTCATTCATCGCCTGTACTTTGTTGTCTAGACGATAATCGATATAAGGACCTTTTTTTAATGAACGTGCCATTTATTATTCTCTTATTATATTATTTTCTTCTACTAATAATCAAACGATTTGTGCTCTTCTTAGGATCTCTGGTCTTCTTACCTTTCGCTAATAAACCATTTCTAGAACGAGGATGACCTCCAGATGAACGGCCTTCACCACCACCCATCGGGTGATCAACTGGATTCATTACCACACCACGAACTCTAGGGCGACGACCTAACCAACGCTTACGTCCCGCTTTTCCTAAATTAATGTTCATGTGGTTCTCATTTGAAACTGTACCAACAGTTGCTAAACAAGTACCCAACACTAATCTCATCTCTCCAGAAGGTAATTTTAAAGTAACATACTTTCCTTCTTTCGCTAATAACTGAGCATACGTTCCAGCCGAACGAGCTAATTCAGCTCCCGCACCCGGACGAAGTTCAATCGCGTGTACTAATGTACCAAGCGGAATGTTTACCATTGGCATTGCATTTCCTACTTCCGGAGCTACTTTCTCTCCTGATACAATCGTCGTACCTACCTGTAATCCCTGTGGAGCAATGATGTATGCCATCTCTCCATCAGCATATTCAACCAAGGCAATTCTTGCCGTTCTGTTTGGATCGTACTCTATCGTCTTTACCTCCGCTGTTACATCAAATTTCCTTCTCGCAAAGTCAATAACACGGTAACGACGCTTATGGCCTCCTCCAATGTATCTCATTGAACGACGACCATCACTATTTCTACCACCCGTCCTTTTAATCGGTTCTAATAACGGTTTATAAGGACTCTTAGCAGTAATCTCCTCGAACGTTGGCGCAATACGCTGACGTTGTCCTGGAGTTGTCGGTTTTAATTTTTTAATTGCTGCCATTTATTTTAGTTCATTTTATCGGGATGAACCCCCTTAGTTATACGAATTAAATTCCTGAATAAAAATCAATCACTTCACCATCAGCTACCGTAACAATCGCCTTCTTGAAAGTCGATGTTCTTCCTGATGTAATTTTTGTTCTTGTGCTTCTTGATTTTTTCTTACCAAGCTGACGCATAGTAGTTACATCTGTAACCTCTACACCATACATCTTCTTCACTTCCTTGGCAATCTCAATCTTGTTGGCGTTCATGTCAACAATAAAAGTATACTTGCCTTTTTCTTGCATGCCTTGAGACTTTTCAGTCAATGCCGGACGCTTAATAATTCCCATTTTATTTTAATTTTTAAATGAAGATTCAATTTTTTCCAATGCCTCTTGGGTAATAATTAACTTAGACGCATTTACTAAATCATAGGTGTTAATATCATTAGCCGTAGTAATCTTAGCCTTCGGAACATTTCTTCCAGATAATACTACATTCGCATTTACCTCTGGAGTTATTAATAATGTTTTTGTTCCGTCTAAAGAAAATGCCTTTAACATTGAAATGTATGACTTTGTCTTTGGAGCATCAAAACTTACCGCATCAATTACAGAAACATCTCCAGATTGAATCTTAGATGCTAATGCAGACTGACGAGCTAAACTCTTAACCTTCTTATTTAATTTGAAATGATAGTCTCTTGGTCTTGGTCCGAAAATTCTACCTCCACCCTTGAATAAAGGAGACTTCAATGATCCAGCACGAGCACCACCCGTACCTTTTTGTTTCTTGATCTTACGCGTTGAACGAGCAACCTCTGCTCTTTCTTTCGCTTTATGAGTACCCTGACGCTGATTCGCTAAATATTGCTTAACGTCTAAGTATACTACGTGCTCATTTGGGGTAATACCAAAGATATCATCAGAAAGCTTAACTTTCTTTCCGGTATCTTTTCCCTCCATATTATATACTGCTAATTCCATTTTTCTTTTCCTTTAGGAAGACTATTCAACATATTTTTCAATTGTAACAAACGAATTCTTAGCACCAGGAACCGATCCTGAAACTACTAATAAATTCTTCTCTGGGTAAATCTTCAATACACGAAGATTCTCCACCATCACTCTCGCACCACCTGTACGTCCAGCCATTCTTAGACCTTTAAATACACGCGCTGGGAATGAACATGCACCAATTGAACCTGGAGCTCTTAATCTATTGTGCTGTCCGTGTGTAGCTCCTCCAACTCCACCAAATCCATGACGCTTCACAACCCCTTGGAAACCTTTTCCCTTTGAAGTTCCTACCGCATCAATATAGTCCCCCTCAGAAAACTTATCAACTCCTACTACATCACCTAATTTTAATTCATCTGTAAACGAACGAAACTCCACCAATTTCTTCTTAGGTGTAGTCTTCGCTTTTTTGAAGTGTCCTAACAACGATTTCGTCGTATTCTTCTCTTTCTTCTCACCGAATCCCAATTGGATAGCATCATATCCATCCTTGTCTACGGTCTTAACCTGTGTAACAACACATGGCCCGGCTTCAATCAGCGTACATGGAACGTTCAATCCGTTCTCGTCGTATAGGCTGGTCATTCCGATTTTTTTACCAATAATTCCTGACATAAAAATGTTTTTAAAAAATTTAAAAATCCTACAAGGCTACCTCGGCTTGTTGTAGGTTAAAACGCGGTTTTAAACGCGATTTTGAACAATAAGAACAGAATTGGATATAAACGACAAGATGCGTCGCCTCAATAAAAAGAGAGCTTTTTCATCTTGTACAGCTTAATATTTAATCATTAGGATGGGCATTCATACCTCAAAGATCAATACCAGTTCTGAACAATTTTGTTCTCCATTTTAGTACAGCTAATTTCTTCATAACGCTCAAAGAAGTTCTGCCAACCTCATTTGAATCCAATTTTAGCTGATTTTCTAAAAGGGAGTGCAAAGTTAGAAATAAAATTCTGAAAAAGAAACAGTTGGTGAAAAAAAAATTAAATTAATTTTCAATTAGTATAAGGCCTTGAATTTTTCACGCTCAACATAGGCCAACCAAACTAATAAGGCTAATATAAGAATCCCAAATCCAGGCTGCCCCAAAATGAATACTTCAAAAGAAAGTATATTGACAGATACTGGAATCAAAATTACCAAACCTAAAGCCCTAAATCGAGGTATTAATAATAATATCACTCCTATTAATTCCACTACTTTCACCATGGCCATATAACCCGTATTATTCATAATGGAAGAATAATCCTTTGCAATGCCTGGCTCCATGGCTGGCTCTGGAAATAAGTGGAAAAAAAACTGTGATATGGACAATAAAAACACTAAAGCTAAAAAATAGCTTACTACATTGGCAATTTTTTTCATTTTATGAAAAGTTAAATGGTTAAAAAATCTCTATTTAAAATTGGTAATACATCATACATATCTCGCTCTAAACAAAATTCAATATCCTTCTCTATTCCCAATCGTTTCAACCTTTCTACATGGGAAGAATTCTTTACAAAATTCAGCAAATCTAATTTTGCTTGCTTATATAAACTCATTGCCATCAAGGAAGCATCATCTGCATAGGTATATTCCCCCTCCAATCCTTCAATTAAGGCTCCAGCAAATAAACTATCCTCTAAATTTGGCCTTCCCTTCCATCCCGCACAAACTACTAAAGCATCCCCCTCCCAATTTTTTAGCCGCTCAACTACCTTTGAAATATTTAGAAATGCCCCTACCATTAACAAGGGAGAAGTTGACGATCTTCTTATTGCCACCGTTCCATTGGTGGTCGTTACACATATCTTCGCCCCCTTTATTCTTTCCTCCTGAAAACTAAAAGGAGAATTCCCTAAATCAAATCCATCCGGACTTTCCCCGTTTCTTTCTGCTGCTATTAAATACCCTTCCGATTTCTTCGATCTACATAATTCTAAATCTTCCACCGGAAGAATTCTCTCTGCCCCATTTCCAAATGCGGTAACCATACAAGATGTTGCACGAAAAATATCAACTACTACCACAGCAAGATTGGATACATCATAAAGATGAATCAAATCTGGAGATAAACATACATCTATTTTTTTCATTTAATAAACGGCATTTTTACAATTTTAGCCTTTGCTAATTGATTCCTGATTTCAATATAAATTTCATTCCCAATTTGAGCCTTATTCATAAAGACATATCCCATCCCAATTGCCTTTGATAGGGTAGGCGACTGTGTTCCAGAACTTACCTTTCCTATGGTATCGCCTGCTTCATTTTTAATTAAAAATCCAGTTCGTGGAATTCCTCTATCAAGCATTTCAAATCCTACTAATTTGTTTTTAGGCCCCTTGTTCTTGATTGATTCATGAATTTCCTTCGCAATAAAATCCTTATTAAAAGAAGTAATCCATCCTAATCCTGCTTCAATTGGGGAGGTTTCATCATTAATTTCATTTCCATATAAAGCAAATCCCATTTCAGTTCTAAGCGTATCTCTGGCTCCTAAACCAATTGGCTTAATTTCAAATTCAGCACCTGCTTCCATGATTGCATCCCAAACCTTTTTAGCATCGGCATTTTTTACATAAATCTCAAATCCTCCTGCTCCTGTATAGCCTGTATTGGAAATTAGTACTTCTTCAATTCCTGCAATATCCCCCTCTTGAAAATAATAATAAGGAATGGAAGATAAATTTACCCGACTAATTTTCTGAATAGTTTCCTTGGCATTTGGGCCTTGAACAGCAAATAATGAATATTCATCACTTGCATTTCTTAATGCACAATTAAATCGATTTTGTTTAGAAATATAATTAAAGTCCTTTTCAATATTCGAAGCATTTACTACTAATAAATATTTGTCTGCTTTAAAACGATAAACTAATAAATCATCTACGATTCCTCCTGTTTCATTTAATAAGGAAGAATATTGAACCTTCCCATCCACTAATTTACTCGCATCATTGGAGCATACCCATTGAATTAAATCCAAGGCTTCTGGGCCTTCTACCCAAAATTCCCCCATATGACTAACATCGAACATCCCCACACTATTTCTTACCTGATGATGTTCTTCGATTAAATTTGTGTATAAAACAGGCATGTTATACCCTGCAAAAGGGACCATCCTTGCCCCTAATCCAATATGTACTTCGTTTAAAGAAACGGTTTTTAAAGTTGATGATTCCATTTATTCTTGATATAAGGTATAGACAAGGGTTTGTCCCACTGCCTTTAATGTATTTTTATCGATAATTTCTAGATTGTCTGCACGGGTATGGTGGTGATTTGGAAATTCAAATCCAGATTTAAGATTTATAATATCAATCATTTGAATTTTCGCTTTTTGATTTACGGGAACGTGGTCATCGTTTATTCCTCCTCCTTGTTCTTGGATAAAATAATTTCCATAGCCAAGTTCACTAGCTGAATTCCAAATCATTTTTTGAACAAAAGGAGCATAGTTCATAGAAATTGCTTCGAAGGGGAATTTCGCATCTTTTGCACCTACCATGTCTAGTAATACGCCATAAAAGGCCTGATAATTTGCTGGTATTAAGTTTGATGCCCAATAATCTGAGCCTAGAATCCAGCCATCACCTGTATTGGCATCTCCTCCATCTTCTAAATCGAAAAAGATGAAATCAATTCCTACTTTTGCAGGATCAGGGCTTTGAGAAATTGTTCTGGCAATTTCCAATAGGACGCCTACTCCACTCGCACCATCATCTGCCCCATCCATGGAACCTTTGGGATTTTCCTTGTCCTTATCAGCAATTGGTCTTGTATCATAATGAGCGGCCAATAAGATTCTTTTACCAAAATTAGGCTGATATTGTGCGATAATATTATACCCTTTTGTTAGTTTACCACGATAATTTACTTGGAATTCCTGAACAATTGGATTAAGTCCGAATGATATTAATTTATCAATTAAATATTTTCTAAATAATTCGTGTGATTGAGAATTTGGAATACGAGGACCAAATTCTACCTGAGTTTTAACATAATTAAAGGCGGAATCTGCATTAAAATTAGGGGTATTAATGGTCGTTTTTTCCTCTTTAATAGATTTTGTTTGGCTAGGTTTATCCAATAAATAATATAATCCTCCAAGTATCAATATGATTAATAATGCAAGGGCTATTTTAGAACTTTTACTTCTCATGTGAACGAAATGGTTAAGTTCAAATTTACGATTATTAATTCAAAATATTTAACTTATGAACCAAGATAAAATTTTATATTTGTTTTCGAATTAAATATCGAAGGTATTTTTAGAGGTATAAGGCATAAAATTTAAGATGAAATTAGTTAAATCGATCTATTTATTTTTTCTAGTATTGTTTTCGGCATGTAAAAATGAGGTAAACCTGACGAGCCAGTCTTATTTTGATGTGCAAAAGCTGGTGGAAGAACAAATTGAAAAGGGGGAAAGAGAAAATTGGGAATTGAAAAAATTTATCCAATTAAATGGAAAGGAAAGTGATAGTTTGGTAAAAAATCCGGATTGGAATAATGAATGGGATATGTTTAAGGCTGTAGACCTTAATAAAGCAGCATTTCAAAATTCTTATATGATTGATTCCACAGAAAATAAAATCAGTTATATTGGAAAAGAGGGGGAAGAATTAGAAATTGAAAAAATGGAAATAACCCTAGATTCCAATCGAAATCTTTCTTCCATATTTATCCAAGCCCATAATAAAAACATTCTTTTTGAAACCCAAAGAACTTTAAAAATGGATTTCACAAACGAGTCTGTAGAAAACTATGAAATCAGGGGTTTTCAAAAAATTGTATTGTTAGACTCTACCATTTATCAAGTTAGAGGGGAGATTATTCCCCAAACAAACCGCTAGATAAATAGCGATCGCCGCGGTCGCAGATAATACAAACGATTAATCCGGAATCGAGTTCCTGTGCGAGTTTTAAGCTGGCTGCCACAGCGCCTCCGCTGCTCATTCCCCCAAATATTCCTTCCTGTTTGGCTAGATTTCTTGTAGTAAGGGTAGCCTCCTCCTGAGATACTTCCATCACCCTATCCACTCTACTTGGATCAAAAATCTTAGGTAAATATTCTTCTGGCCATTTACGAATTCCTGGAATAGAGGAACCATCCGTGGGCTGACAGCCCACTATCTGAATAGTTGAATCTTTTTCCTTTAAATAGCGGGAGGTTCCCATGATGGTCCCCGTTGTTCCCATAGAACTAACAAAATGCGTGATTTTCCCTTCTGTATCATTCCAAATTTCCGGACCAGTGGTTTTATAATGCGCTAAATAATTATCCGGATTAGCAAATTGATTCAATAATAAATATTCCCCACTTTCCGCTTTTTCCTCGGCATAGTCCCGTGCAGATTCTATGCTCTCGGTCAATACCACCTTTGCCCCAAAGGCCTCCATCGTAAGCACCCTCTCCCTTGTAGAATTTTTCGGCATTGCCAATTCTATTTCAATATCATATAAACGAGCAATCATTGCTAGGGCTATACCGGTATTTCCAGAAGTTGCCTCCACTAATTTCATCCCAGGCTTTAAATCTCCTCTTTTCAAGGCCTCTGAAATCATATTTCTTGCTGCACGATCTTTTACAGAGCCCCCTGGATTATTCCCCTCTAATTTCCCATATATTTTAACATTTGGGTTAGGGTTCAAATTTTTAATTTCCGCCAAAGGGGTATTCCCCACTAAATCCAATAAATTAAATAATTTACTCATTGATAATTTTTACATTTTCTTGGTGGTACATTTTCGTATTTTCAGGGACAGATTTCGTTAGCCATACATTTCCACCAATGATTGACCCTTTTCCAACGATGGTGGAACCCCCTAAAATTGTTGCTCCAGAGTATATCACCACTCCATCTTCAATGGTAGGATGTCTTTTTACAGATGCTAATTTTTTGTCTACGGATAAAGCTCCTAAGGTAACTCCTTGGTATAATTTAACTCTTTCGCCAATTTCCGTTGTTTCACCTATTACGATACCTGTACCATGATCCATAAAAAAATATTTGCCAATTTTAGCAGCAGGGTGAATATCAATTCCCGTTTTGGAATGCGCATATTCGGTTAAAATACGTGGAATGGAAGGTATCCCCAATAGATGTAATTCATGGGCCAAACGAAAAAACGCTAATGCATAAAACCCAGGGTAGGTACGAATAATTTCAAACTTAGTTGTAGCGGCAGGATCCCCATCTACCATAGCCTCCACATCCGTCAATAATACCTCATAGACCTGCGGGATGGTCTCCAAAAACTTTTTAGTAAGGATTTGTGGACTTTCAGGTAATTCTGCATGCATGGAATGCAACATGGATTCCAGACTATTTTCAATACTCTCCCAAACGAGTTCTAAATCTTCCTCATTATCTAGATGTTTCTGACTTTGCTCGGGGAAAAGAGTTAAAATTATTCTATTGAATAATTTTTTAATAGCAGAAGTAGCAGGAAATTGTGCTGCTTCCTTATGCCTTTTCAACAATATATTAATAAAATTCTTGTTCACTTTAGTCTATAATTCATTCAAAGATACGGCAAAATATTTTGTACTTGCTCTTTTTGGTTCAAAGAATTAATCTGAATTCTGATAACATTATCCTGATTTCTTTTACTTAAACCAAATAAATAGGCCTTATCATAATAATTTAATACTATTCTAACTACCTCATCTAAATCTCCTTGTTCCAAAGCTTCATGGGCTGCCTGATGCCATTGTCCTCCCAATCTTTTCTTAATTTTATCGATGGATTTTCCCAATTCTTCTTTTGAATAAGAGCCATAAACTTTTACTAAATGGGGAATTCTTGCTTCAACAGGAATATCTAAAAATAAAACTTTCGCTTCTCTTAATTGGTTATAAAAATCATTTGGTTGATAAACTCGTCCGATACTTCTACTTTCATCTTCAACAAAAATTGGTTTTGAAAAATCCAATCGAAATAATTCTTCTCCTAAGGTATTTTCAAATTCCTCCGTACTCGGTTGAATTGGTAAACCAATATGTCCAAAGGAAGAACCTCTATGGTTGGCCATTCCTTCTAAATCTAAAGTTTGGTATCCTTGTGCTTTAAGTTCTTGGATAATTTCTGTTTTACCAGAACCCGTTTTACCTCCGATTACAAGAATAGGGATTTGTCTTTTAAATTGTTTTTGAATCCACTGGCGATAAGATTTATACCCGCCTTTAATAAGATATACTTTTAAACCTGCGGTTTCCAAAAGCCATGCCATTGATCCACTTCGCATTCCTCCACGCCAGCAATGTACAATAATTTCTTTTTCCTTGGCTAGTTTTTTGGCTTCTGCAACAAGAATCTTCATTTTTGGACCCACATATTCCAGTCCTTTTTCAACAGCAATTTCTTTTCCAGAATTTTTATAGAGGGTTCCTATATCTGCTCTTTCTAAATTATTGAATAAGGGCAATGAATAAGCCCCTGGAATATGAGCATGATCAAATTCTCCGGGAGATCGCACATCCACAACTGGAATATTTCGATCCATGGATAAAAATTCTTCTATCGTAATTATTTTAGCCATTATTGGGAGAAATAAAATTCACTCGTGAGTCAAATGGATCTATATGATCTACTAAATTTTGAATAAAATTCGCATCATTGATTGCAAAATTTAAATAGTTCTCCATTCTTTCCTGCCATTTTCCATTCGGGAAAAACCGATTTTTTATTTGAAGCAATTGATTGATTGCCACTTCATGCTTTCTTTCCTCTGCTTTTTTTAATTTCTTTTCTAAGTTTTGAATAGAATTCATTACCCTTTGTTTTTCTCCCAAGACTGGCCCCTCCATCGTTTTGTCAATTTCCATGCCCTTGCTCAGAATTTTGCTGAAAATATCCTCAATTTGATTTAATTCCTCTTGCATCTCAAAGTCTGCAGAAGAATTTTCATTAAGATAATTCTCTTTTAATTCATTTTCTGAGGAAAAATAAAATTCCAAAGCTTTTCCCAATTGCTCAATTTTCTGATTCAATTTTTCATTAAAATAAAAAATAGAATTTCTAGGGGCTAGAATGGGGTAGGAAACTTGATGTAAATCAAAAGAATCCTTTAAACTCAACCAATATGCAATTTCTCCTGGTCCTCCTACATAACAAAGATTTGGCAAGAGCGCCTCTTGATAAATTGGTCTGAATATTACATTCGGGCTAAACCTTTCAGGATACGCTTCAATTTCTTTTTCTAATTCTTCCTTAGAAAATTTTAATTCCGTATTTAAAACCGAAAATTGTCCTGCCTCCTCCACAATTCTTTCTCTTAAATTATCTTTTAAATAGAAAAAATTAATTTCTCTTGGATATAATTTAATTTCGTAACCCTTATCAGAAAATTTCTGAATAGATTTATTCACTAAATCCTGGCTTTCTCTTTCAAAAATTTCCTTTTTAATAATTGGAATCAAATATTGCTTCGCTCTTTTATTGTCGGCATCCAAACAAACTACGCCATATTGGTCAAATAGTTGATGAACAATATAGCGAATTGCCTCAGACATATTTTTTAGTGAATATGCCTTTTTAAATAATTCTGGTAAATCATTTATTTCATTCAAAATGGTTTCAATACCCTTCAAATGAAATCGACCGACTGCGCCTTTTTGATCAGTTTCCCATTTATATTCCTTATTGAATAGGTTAAAATGATTAATTTCCTCGAAATCATGGTCCTCTGTTGCAAGCCAAAAGAGTGGAATGAAATTCTTTTCAGGATATTTGTTTTTAAGTTGCTTAGCAATATTGATAATACTTACAATCTTATAAATATAATAGGCTGGTCCGGTAAGAATATTCAATTGATGACCCGTAGTAATTGTAAAGGAATTTGAATTTTCTATTATCGAAAGGTCTTTGGATATCCCTATTTCAGCATATTGTCCCTCAATAATTTCTTTCAATTCCTTTCTTTGTTTTAAAGGAATATTTCCTCTTTTCTCGATCATTTCTCCAAATGAATCTAGATTAAAAGGAAGGTTGATAGATTGGCTAAACAAACGATCGTTTTCTTCAATATAATCAGATTGAATTTTTGAAAATCCGGGAATAGAATTGAAAGGAAATTTAACTATTTTCATTGATATTTCTTGTATGCTTCCTTCGGTATTGGGCTTTTAAAATCTGTGGACTTTTGTTCTTTTCTTTCCCAATTCAGATATCCTTTAGAATACAATATTCCAAGGCCTAAACCAAGAATTAAAAGAAAAAAGAGTAATTCTACTAAACCAAAAACGATTGTATTTTTATTTAAATTTTGAAATTCGGAAGATTTAAAAGCTACGGACCAAGGGAATAAAACCACCATTTCTGCCTCGAATAAAACAAAAGCAAGTGCCAATATATAAAACCGAGGATTGAAACGAGGATTGGCATTTCCTTGAGGTTGTTCCCCGGATTCATAGGTACTCAGTTTTTCGTCGTTAGGTTTATTTGGTCTTAAAATTTTTGCTAAAAAAAATATTGCCACAAGAAAAATAATTCCTGAGCCCAAAAATATTATTAAATATGAATAATTTTCAATCATTTCCGAATCTTCAAATACCCTTTAATAACAGTAAAGGTAGTAATAAATAAAAAGAAGAGAATGATGTATTGTACATAATTCACTATCCAAGGGAAGTGTTGACCGATATAATATCCTGATCCTACTAAAATGCCGACCCATAAAAATGCCCCTAAAATATTTAAGAATATGAAAGTGAGCCAACGCATTTTGATAAGTCCTGCCAAAATGGGAGTAAATGTTCTAATAATGGGTAAAAACCTAGAAATTACCAGGGCGGATAAGCCATTTTTATCAAAAAAGCTTCTAGTAGATTCTAAATACCTTTTTTTAAAAAACCAATTTTCCCGCATGTTTTCGAGCCTTGTTCCAAAATACCTTCCACCCAAAAAGCCTACGAGGGAACCGAGGACTGCTGCAATAAAAATGAAGATGAATATTTCAGATAAAGGCTCTTTTAAAACCAAGGTTCCGCCAAATACACCTGTAAGAAATAATAGATAATCGCCTGGTAGAAAAAAGGCAAAGAACAAACCATTTTCCATGAAAACAATTAAACTTATTACCCATAAACCAGAACGAACGATTGTTTCTGAATCGGTAATTTGTTGCCAAATAAGGTCAATGGTTTCCATATTGTGGTATCTACTACTTATAAATTTATTAAATATTCAAAATTTTAACGAATTTAACTTCTTTTAATTTACGAAATTTAAAAAATTCTTTAATTTGCAAACGTTAAAATTTTAAAATGCGTTCATTTATTGGAATTTTATTGATAACAGTCCTTATGGGAAACAGTATTGTTCCCAGTTTAGGATTGCAGCAATCCATAAAAATTCCAGAAATTGTTAAACACTTTAATGAACATAATTTAGACGAAAAAGTTAAAATTAGTTTCTGGGAATTCCTTAAACTCCATTATAGCGCTGATTCAAAACATTTTAATTCTAACAAACCAGAACATAATACTCTTCCTAATTTGGATTTAAGCGCAATTGCTTTGTTTTTAGTTGAAGGCTTTTTTATTTTAGAATTAAGTCTTTTAGTAATTCCAATTATCAGAAAAAGGAATAGTCAGAACAAAAATCTTTACGAATTTTCGTATATAAATCTCCTTTATGGCCCACCCAAATATTATTGATACATTAATTTTTAATTTTCAATAATATTTATTTTATGGTCAGAAAAATCATTCATTTTAGTATTCACAATAAATTAATTGTGGGTCTATTGGTGATAGGAATGGCAATTTCGGGTATTTATTCATTTTTAAAACTCCCGATTGACGCCCTTCCGGATGTCACCTCTAATCAAGTACAAATTATCACGCAATCTCCTGCACTTGCGGCATCAGAAGTGGAGAATTTTGTTACATATCCTTTAGAATTAAGCCTAAGAACCATCCCGAATACTCAGGAAATTCGATCTATGTCGCGCATGGGTTTATCCATCATTACAGTTGTATTTGATGATGATATACCTATGCAATATGCCAGACAACAAGTTGATGAGAAAATCAAAATAGCGGAATCTACCCTTTTAAAAGGTTCTGGAAAACCAGAAATGGCTCCTATTACAACCGGTCTTGGCGAGTTTTATCAATATACTTTAGAAGTTGATCCGAAATTTAAAAATAATTATTCCCTAACAGACCTTCGGACTATCCAAGATTGGATAATAAAACGACAATTATTAGGAATCAATGGGGTAGTTGAAGTTTCCTCATTTGGAGGATTTGTAAAACAATATGAAGTTGCTGTCAACCCAGAAATTCTCAAAAGTCAAAATATTAATATTTCAGAAGTCATCAATGCATTAGAAAAGAACAATGCAAATTCTGGAGGATCTTATATTGAGAGAAGCAATAATGCTTATTTCATCCGAACAGAAGGGATGGTGGAAAATATGAATGATATTGAGGAAATCATGGTTCGACCAGGATCCAATAGTGGTATACCTTTACTGATCAAAGATATTGGAACTGTTGGAATAGGCCATGCGGTAAGATATGGAGCCATGGTAAGAAATGGAGAAGGTGAAACCGTGGGTGGGGTTATGTTATTATTAAAAAATGCAAATGCTTCGGAAGTTGTAGTTAATGTAAAAAATCGGATTGAACAAATTCAAAGTAATCTTCCGGAGGGCATAAAAATTGTTCCTTATTTAGACCGCTCCGTATTAATAGGGAAGTCGTTCTCAACGGTTCAGAAAAATTTAATTGAGGGAGGCTTAATCGTCATCTTTATTTTGATTTTACTATTGGGAAATTTTAGAGCAGGCTTAATTGTGGCATCAACAATTCCTCTTGCCTTATTATTTACCTTTAGTATGATGAAAATTTTTGGAGTTTCTGCAAATTTAATGAGTTTAGGGGCGATTGATTTCGGATTAATAGTAGATGGATCCGTGATCATTGTGGAATCCATCATTCATCGTTTTCAAATTTTAAAGAATTCGGAAAGTATTAATTTTGAAGATGAACTAGAGGCTTCTGCATTTAGTGTATTTAAATCTGCGGCCATGGGGGTATTTATTATCTTGATAGTTTATTTCCCAATTATGGCTTTGGGTGGAATTGAGGGGAAAATGTTTAGGCCAATGGCAGAAACGGTATCCTTTGCAATATTTGGCTCGATGATTTTATCATTGACCTATATACCCATGATTTCAGCCTTAGTACTTAAGAAACAAAATTTCAATAAAAGAAATTTAGCGGATAAAATTATGGATAAACTCTATTCTGGTTTCTCTCCAATTTTAGATTTTTCCATAAGCCGCCCTGTATTAGTTATTATTTTAGCTGTCTTCCTATTTATTACAAGTATTTGGAGATTTGGAAATATGGGAGGAGAATTTATCCCTGAATTAAACGAGGGGGATTTCGCAGTGGAAACATTATTACCAACGGATGCATCATTATCCCAAAGTATCGAAATGAATAATGAGTCCCAAAAATTTTTATTAAAGGAGTTTCCGGATGAAATAATTTCAATTACCTCTCGAATAGGGGCTTCAGAAATCCCTACGGATCCAATGGGAATAAATAATTGTGACCTAATCATTCAATTATCAGAACCGAAGTATTGGAAAAAGGCAAATTCTTATGAAGAACTAGCACAAAAAATGGATGATGCACTCAATGTTTTTCCTAATATCAACTTTGAATTTACACAGCCAATTCAAATGCGTTTCAATGAATTAATTGGGGGTTCAAAATCTGATATTGCTATTAAAATTTTTGGAGAAGATTTGAACATTTTATTTAATGAAGCAAGTGCCTTTGCGAAAAAAATTGGCTCAGTTGAGGGAATTGGAGATTTAAAGGTTCAGCAAATTGATGGAATTCCACAAATATTTATCAAACCAAATAGAAGAAAATTAGCTCAATTTGGGGTAAGTATGGATGATATCAATTTATATACGCGAACAGCCTTTGCTGGAGAAAATATCGGTTCTGTATTAGAGGGAGAAAAAAGATTTGATCTAAGTTTAAGATTGAATAGTAAATACCGAATGAATATAGAAAATATAAAATCATTGGCAATCCCTTTAAAAAATGGGGGGACAGTACCATTTTCTGCATTAGCTGATATAGAGTATCAATCTGCGCCAGTGGAGATTTCAAGAGATAATGCCAAGAGAAGAATTTCAATAGGAATTAATGTGAGAAATAGAGATATACAATCTGTAGTGGAGGATATTCAAAAAATTGAAAAATCTGAATTAAACTTACCTTCTGGGTATTTCATTGAATATGGAGGAACATTTGAAAATCTAAAGGCAGCGAAGGAACGATTAATGATAGTGGTACCTTTGGCATTGGTAATTATTTTTATATTATTATTTTTTACCTTCCAATCTTTATTAGATGCAGGAATTATTTATTTGGCAATTCCTTTATCTGCTATTGGTGGTATATGGTCTTTAAGTTTGAGAGATATGCCCTTTTCTATTTCGGCGGGAATTGGCTTTATCGCCCTTTTTGGTGTAGCAGTTCTTAACGGAATCGTATTATTATCCTATTTTAAGGAGTTAAAAGACACAACTGATTTATCCATTAAAGAAATTGTATTGAAAGGAGTAAGCACTCGGTTTAGACCTGTATTATTAACTGCTGCGGTAGCTTCCTTAGGCTTCCTACCAATGGCATTAAGCATGGCACCAGGCGCGGAGGTACAAAAACCACTAGCAACGGTTGTCATTGGGGGCTTAATTACAGCAACTATCCTAACGCTTTTGGTTCTTCCAACGGTCTATTATTTCATCTATTCTAAAATGAAAATTAAGGTCTCAAAGGCTGCATTGATTATACTATTTTTATTTATGGGTTTCTCAAGTTCTGCCCAAACCCATACAATAAGTTTGGAAGAATGTATTCAAATTGGGAAGAAAGAAAATTTATGGATAAAGCAAGGAAATTTAAATTATCAATCGGCCTTGGAATTGATTAATTCTGGTAAGGAAATTGGTAAAACGATGGTGGATTACCAATTTGGTAAAACCCAATTACCGACTAACAATGATTATTATTTATCCGTGGCACAAAGCATTCCTTGGCCAGGTTTAATCAAAAAACAAATTGAATATTTGGAAAGCCAGTCAGATTTGGAATTAAAAAATCAATTGGTCATTCAAACAATGGTAATTTCAGCAATTAGGAATTATTATACTGAATTGGTGATTCAAAATAAATTAATGGATTATTATTTGAGTCAAGAAAAACTATTTAATAATTCGATGGAGGCGGCCAAGAAAAGTTTTGAAGTTGGTAGTACTGGTCAGCTCCCATTTATAAGTTTAGAGGCAAATTGGAAGGAATATCAGGTAAAAATTAGTCGTTTAAAAAAAGATATTGAAATTAGTTATGCTACCTTAAAATTTTGGATGAATTATGATAAGGAATTCCAAGTTGAGGATAAGGCAGAAATTGATGAGATTTCTTTATTAAATGCCTCCATATTTACCAATCCAAGCTTGAGAGTTTTAGAGTCAGAATTAAATTCGAAAAAAATAAAAATTGATTTAGAAAAGCAAAAATTAAAGCCTGAATTTAAAATTGGGATTGTTAACCAAAGTATTGAAGGAATTAAAAACCAGCCGGCAATAATGGCTGGAATAAATATTTCTCTATTCAAAGGTGCGCAAAAAGCACAAATTCAATCCGCTCAAAAAGCTTTTGAATCTAAAGAATTAGAATTAGAATATAAGAAATCTAATTTAGAATTAAGTCACTCAAATCTTTTGAAGGAATTAATTAAATCGAATCAAACGATTGAATATTACGAAATAACAGGCTTATCGCAAGCGGAAATTTTAGAAAAAAATGGATTAGAATCCTATAAATTAGGGGAAATCACTTATTTGGAATTTGCACAATTGGCGAATCAGGCTTGGAAAATCCGAGAAGCTTATTTAAAAGAGCTTCAAAATAAAAATAAAATTTTAGTAGAAATTGAAACCTTAATAGGATATGAAGAATAAAATAATTTTGGCCCTAATGAGTTTTACTATTTTTTCCTGTGGAAAAACTGAAGGGATTACGGAAGAAAAAAAGGAAATATCTGTAAATGAAATAGAATTAAGTAATGAGCAAATTACTAACTTAAATCTGCAAACTGATACTTTATTAAAGGCAAATTTGCCTTTAAGCATTTCAGTAATTGGCAATATTGACATCCCTCCCAATGACTTAACAGAAATTTCCTTGCCCATAACAGCAAGAGCTATTTCAATGAAAGAATTATTACCCGGTAAATCACTTGAAAAAGGGGAAGTCTTAGCAGAATTTGAAAGTTATGAATTTCTTGATTTACAAGAAAAATACCTTTCAGTAAAAGCAGAACTTGAAGCTAATTTAAAAGAATTGGAACGACAAAAATCTTTGCTAAAAGATCAGATTACCTCCCAAAAAGAATTTGATAATATTAATTATAAGGTAAAATCTAATCAATCTATTTTAGAAAGTCTAAGATTAAAATTAGAAACTTTAAATATAGATATTAACAAATTAAACAAAGGTGAAATTGAAAATACAATAAAAATTATTTCCCCTTTTAAAGGAAATATAGGAATGGTGAATATTACCTTGGGAAAAACCTATAATTCTTCAACCTCTTTAGTAAGCATTTTAAAGTCTGGTCATTTACATGCTGAGTTAAAGGTTTATGAAAAGGATATTTCTTCGTTAAGTAAAGGAAATAAGGTATTTATTCAAAATCTAAATGGCGAAAAATATGCGTCACAGGTATTTTTAATAGGAAAGACTATTGATCCAAACGAACGATTTATTTCAGTACATTCTCATTTTGAAAATGAAAAGGACCAAGATAAATTTATTTTGGGGCAGCAGGTAAACGCTGAAATAATTTTGGATAATAAAATCCAAACGGTGATTCCGATAGAAGGAATTGTTCAGGATGGAGAAAATGGTTATATCTTTTCTATTGAAGGCAATAAGATTTATAAAAATCCGGTTAGAATTCAAGGGCAATTTAAAGAATATATTTCCATTATACCTACTGGTGAGATAAACGGGAAAATTATATTAAACCAAGCTTCTGGAATAATGAATATTTTCAATCAAGAATAAATAATTAATCTATTGAAAGATTCGGGCGTGAGGATTGGTAAAGTGCATACCAGTCTTCATGCTCTAATTCGATATTGAAGGCTTCAACAATATTATTAATTCTATTTTCTTCTAAAGTTCCAATAAGAGGAAGTGCCCCTAATTTTAAAATCCAGGCAACTGCCAAAGATTCAACGGAAGATTGATATTTTTCAGAGAATTCTTTTAATTTTTTTCTAATTTTTAGAGCCTTTTCATCTGTTCCTTTTTCTATTCTTCCACCAGCTAATGGAGAGACAGCCAGGGGGCGCATAAATTTTTGCTTGGTATAATCTAATATACCATTTTCAAAAGCTCTTGTATCTAGTAAATTAAAATCCACATGATTGGAAACGATAGGAAAATCAATTAATGATTCCAATAATTGATGTTGATAAACAGAGAAATTGACAATTCCTATATTCTTTACCTTTCCTTCCCGAATCATTTTTTGTAATTGAAAAGCCGTCTCCTCAATATTTGATATCGCATCGAGGTTTTCTAATAGAAATAGGTCTAAATAATCTGTATTTAAATTCTTCAAAGAATTGTCTACAGATACTTGAATATGTTTTGCAGAGGTATTTACATGATGAACTTTGTAATTATTTCTAGACGAAGGAACACAAATTCCTGCTTTTGAACTAAGAATTATTTCATCTCTATTGATTGACTTATTCTTAATCAGTTTGCCAAAAGCTTCCTCAGCTTGGTAATCCGCATATCTATCTGCATGGTCAAAAGTATTGATTCCTTTTTCTAAACAAAAATCAACTAATTTTTGAATTTTATTTGAATCTAAATCTGCTGCAGACCATCTCCAAAAACCGTAAATAGCAGGAGATACTTTAGGTCCTGAATCACTCAGGTATATTTTTTCCATTTTAATTTAATATTTTAGTAGTGGCATCCAACAAACTCGGACATGTAAAATCTGCCTTTGTTTCTGCAGAGAAATCGGCAATTCGGATGGTTTTTAAATTTACTTTTTTACCCGCCTCAATATCTCTTTCATGATCTCCAATCATCCATGATTTCTCAACATCAATATTGAATTTGGCTATTCCTCTTTCAATCATTAAGGAACTTGGTTTTCTGATTAAAGATTGTGTATCATATTTTTCGTGGTAAGGACAAAAATATAATTCATCCAATTCTACCCCCGTTCTTCTTTGTATTTCTTCATGAACCCAAACAACATCTTCTCTTTTATAAATTCCTTTTGCTATACCACTTTGATTGGTAATTACTATTAATTTATAACCAGCATTCTTTAATTTTATTAAGGCCTCAGAAACGCCATCAAGAATAAATAGTTTTTCTGCAGACCAAACATAATCGACAAAATCTTTATTCAAAACCCCATCACGATCCAAAAATACAGCTTTATTTTTCTGCATATTTTAGAATAATCTATCCCAAGGAATTCTACTAACAATTAAAATTAGGGCTAAGGCATATAATTTCCAGGCCCTTTTATGTCTTTCTGGGCTATCTGTTGATTTCTTATTTTTAGAATATGCAATCGTGATTAAAATCACAGCTAAAATATTGACAAAAATATGCTCAACTGCGAAATATCTAAGGCTAGAATCCTTCATTGCCGCACCAAAATTTTGGAAGGCTTGCTGTGTTACCGGACTTAAAAATAAATATAAAACAAGCCCAATTAATAATTGAGTATGCGCAGAAATTAAGAAAAATAATCCCGATTTACGGTCAGAATCCGTGAATTCAGTATTATTTCTTGAACCTTGAATTCCTCTAATAATGGCTAATATTCCAAAGACCAAAACAGCCCAACGAAGAATGGAATGGATTTGTAAAACAAGTGCGTACATATTCTTTCAGTTTTTTTACAAATATAATTTATTTATCTGATTTAATTGAAATTTGAGCTTCTTCCCATAAAAATTAGTAATTTTATAAAAAATTAAATTAGATGGCATCATCATCCAAACTATTGGCCCTAATAAATGGGCGTTGTCCACAATGTCATGATGGAAGGGTTTTTAAATATCGCTGGTTTAATATTATTAAATTTTCCGAAACAAATGAGAAATGCCCAGTTTGTGAGGTAAGATACGAGGTAGAACCCGGATTTTGGTTCGGTGCAATGTATGTTTCTTATGCCTTTACCATTGGAATTATGTTGGTTGGCGCAATTATAATTTATAATTTTTTCAATGATCCCCCTGCTATGGGCTATGTAGTACCAATTGTGACTGTTTCATTAATAATGGTACCATTTAATTTTAGAATGTCTCGTGTTTTATTTTTACATTTATTCTCTGGAATAAAATATCGATTAAATAAATAAAACCATGAAGATCCTTGATCTTTATATTTTAAAGAAATTTTTAAAAACATATTTGTTCGCAGTATTAATTATTGTGGTCATCGTCATGGTCATTGATTATACTGAGAAAACAGATGATTTTATTCGTAAAAATGTTCCTTTAAAAGAGATCCTATTCGACTATTATCTTAATTTTATCCCCTATTGGGCAAATTATATTAGTCCATTAATGGTCTTTATAGCTACTGTATTTTTTACAGCTAATATGGCCGCAAGGACGGAAATCATTGCTTCATTAAGTACTGGAATAAGTTTTACGCGATTGATGCGACCTTACCTAATTGGGGCTTCAATTATTTCCGTGTGGACATTCATCATGATGGGTTGGATAGTGCCAAATGCCAATAAAATCCGAGTTCCATTTGAAAATAAATATATTAACTCAAATTATTTCTTCGACAAAAGAAATTACCATGTAAAAATTGGTCCGGATTTATATGCTTATTTAGAATCATATGATAATAATTTCAAAATTGGATATCGTTTTACTCTGGAAAAAATAAAAGGAGTAGATATTGAAAGAAAGATTTCTGCAGATAGAATTCTTTGGGATACAACCAATAAAAAATGGAGTTTAATGAATTATCAATTAAGGATTGATGAGCAAGGCAAAAAATTTGTAGAATCTGGCATCAAATTGGATACTGCTTTAAACCTCAGTCCAAAAGATTTTGAGAATAAACATTTAATTCAGGAAACTTTCACTTTACCTGAATTAGATGAACATATAAAATTGGTTGAATCAAGGGGTTCCGAGGGTATAGAGATTTTTTTAATTGAAAAATACCTTCGATTTACTAATCCGATTTCAGCCATCATTTTAACCATCATTGGATTTCTGGTTTCTGCTAGGAAGTCGCGGGGTGGAGTAGGCTATAGAATAGCCCTTGGTTTTACGCTAGCATTCGTTTATATCATGTTTTTTATCATGAGTAAAGGAATCGCTGAAGGGGGAGGAATGCCGCCTTTATTGGCTGTTTGGCTCCCTAATATCATTTTTAGTATGATTGGCATAGGACTTTATTATTCCCTCCCAAGATAATTCATGAAAACAAACCCTTCTTTTTTAGATTACCTTAAAATCCATTTTATCGTAATTCTATTTGCATTTACTGCAATTTTAGGTAACGCTACAACGGCAAATTCGCTGACAATTGTTTTCTTTCGTTGTCTAATTACCTCGATAGGATTATATTTTCTCATTCAAAATTTTAGAAATAATAAAATTCGAAAACCAATTAAGCGTGTTTGGATAATCAATGGAATCTTTATTTCTATTCACTGGTTATTGTTCTTCGGAGCCGCAAAAGTATCAACCATTGCGATGTGTTTAGCAGGACTTTCAACACAAACTTTTTGGACTTCACTCATGGAGCCGATTTATTTCAAAAAATCAATTGATCCATTTGAAGTGATAATGGGTATCATTGTTATAATTGCCCTTTCAATTATCTATTTTTCAGATTTATCTGCTTGGATAGGATTAGTAATGGGAATTTCATCCGGATTTTTTGGTGCCTTATTTTCAGTAATTAATGGAAAATTTAAAAACTATGATCCAAAATTAATCACTATTTACGAAATGGGGACAGCCACTATCATTACTGGAATTTTCTGGCTAGGCGGTTTAATCTTCAGTGGTAAGGCTTTCATCCCTATGGGTTTGGATTGGTTATGGATTTCGATTCTTGCACTAATTTGTACGGTTTATGCCTTCACAGAAATAATAAAACTATATAAGGTATTTACTGTATTTTCGGTAAACCTAATTATTACACTAGAACCTGTTTATGGTATTATTTTAGGCTATTTAATTTTTAGAGAAAAAGAGATTATGCCAACATCCTTTTATTGGGGAACGGCATTATTACTTTCCACTGTAATTGCACACCCCATTCTAAAAAGATACCAAAAAAGAAAATTAACTAAACTGCAAAATCTTTAACCATTAACTGAATCGTCCTACGATTATTAAATTCGTTTATACTCATGTGATAGGCAATTTTTATTGGAAAATTGGATCTCCAAGCTTCCATAAGTCCTTCATAATAATCTTCCTTTGAAAAAAACGAGACTGCTTCATGACTCGCTTTTAGGGAACTTGCACCAACCTTCAATTTAATATGAGCATCTTTCATTAAAAAAGGTTGTTCACAAATAAATAAATCCTCCGAAACGAAAACTGGCTCCATATTTTCTGGTCCAAAAGGAGACAGTCGCGTTAAGAATTTATCATAAAAATTAATATTTACGGCCTCTATAGGCATCTTGTAATCGATGAATAAGACCTCCTTTCTAAGTCCTCCTTCTAAACCTTTTTTACAGACACTCTCAAATTTTTCTTTGAAAGCCTCTAATTGATTAGGATTAAGCGTTAAACCTGCAGCATGGGTATGTCCACCAAATTGTACTAATAATTCCGAGCATTCCTCTAAGGCATGATGAATATCAAAACCCTTAACAGAACGCGCAGACCCCACAATTTTATCCCCAGATTGAGTAAGTACCAGGGTCGGACGATAATATTTATCTTGAATTTTACTTGCAACAATACCAACAACACCTTTATTAAAATTCGGATTAAAAACGACAGTTGAAAATTGAGATTCCGCTTGGTCCATATTTTCAAAATATTTTAGGGAATCTGCTACCATAGATTTTTCCACCAATCTTCTTTCTTCATTATGTTTGAGAATGACATTGGCTAGATTTTCAGCTTCCAAGATATCTATGGCAAGAAATACTTTAACTGCCTCATGGGCATGGTCCATTCTTCCAGCGGCATTAATAACTGGGGCCACGCCAAAAACAAGATCGCTCACCTGAAATGGGGCTTTCCTTCCTGCCTTTCTAAGTAAATACGCTATCCCAGGATTTGGATTATTTTCTAAAACCTTCAAACCAAAATAGGCTAAAGTTCTATTCTCTCCGACCATCGGTACAATATCAGCACCAATACTAAGAACCATTAAATCAAGTTTTGAAAATAAACCCTCAAAACCTAAATCATGTTGAATACAAAATGCTTGTAAGAGTTTAAACCCTACCCCACAACCTGTAAGTTCTTTAAAAGGGTATTGACAATTTTCCCTTTTAGGATCCAAAACAGCAATGGCCTCTGGAAGGTTTTGCTCATCTGGTAAGTGATGATCGCAAATAATAAAATCTATTCCATTTGCATTACACCAAGCTACTTTATCCTTTGATTTCACTCCACAATCCAAAGAAATGATTAAGGAATAACCATTATCCCTTGCATATTCTATACCAGCCTGTGAAACACCATAACCTTCCGTAAAACGATCAGGAATATAATAATCACAATCTGCCCCTATTTCAGCAATAAAACTATAAAATACTGCTACCGCTGTAGTTCCATCAACATCATAATCCCCATAAACCAAAATCTTTTCTCCAGATTCAATCGCTACAGATAAACGCTCCACAGCTTTATCCATATCTAGCATTAAAAAAGGATCGTGAAGGTCTTTAATATCCGGAACGATAAATGATTTCGCCTCCTCAAAATTTCGAATTCCCCTGTCCAATAACAATTTTAAAAAAGCCTCATTCTTGGTCCCTTGTAATTCATTACTCAATTTTGCCAAATCTTCCTTTGAAGGTTCCGGTAAAAATTCCCATAATTTCTTACTTTCAATTTTCATGCCATAAATATAATTGAATCAAGGCGGTAATTCATTTTTATTTGAAAAATATCAACTAACTAATTATTTTTCATAATTTTAAGGCATGATTCTTCGAACTGAAAATTTAGTGAAAAAATATGGACAAAGATTAGTCAATGACCATATCTCCTACCAAGTAGAACAAGGTGAAATTGTTGGATTATTGGGGCCAAATGGTGCTGGTAAAACAACCTCTTTCTACATTGCAACAGGTTTAGTAAAACCAAATTCTGGAAAAGTATACCTAGATGATCAAGATGTTACTTCCTTGCCAATGTATAAAAGAGCTAGGATGGGTATTGGATACTTAGCCCAAGAGGCTTCCGTCTTTCGAACCCTTTCAGTGGAAGAAAATATTATGGCGGTTTTAGAAATGAAAGGACTTTCAAAACTAGAAATTAAGGAGAAAACAGACCAACTTTTAGAAGAATTTTCCCTAACCCATGTTAGAAAAAGTCAGGGTCAAGTTCTCTCTGGTGGGGAAAGAAGAAGAACAGAAATTGCGCGAGCTTTAGCAGTAAATCCTAAATTTATTCTTTTAGATGAGCCTTTTGCTGGGGTAGACCCCATCGCCGTAGAGGAAATCCAAACCATTGTTGCGGGACTAAAATTTAAAAATATTGGGATATTAATAACGGACCATAATGTAGATGAAACCCTTTCAATTACAGATAGAGCTTATCTTTTATTTGAAGGAAAAATATTGAAAGCAGGAACGCCAAAAGAATTGGCAGATGATGAACAGGTAAGAAAACTATATTTAGGCAAAAACTTCCAATTGCGTACGAAATAAAATGGAAAAAAAGACAAAAGCCATTCATGGATTTGAAATTAAGGATGAAACCGCTCATGCTGTTATGCCTCCCATTTACCTTTCAACAACCTTTGAAAGAGCAGAAGATGGAAGCTACCCCAAGGGCCATATGTATTCTAGAAATTCAAATCCAAATAGAATAGCCTTTGAAGAAAATTTAGCAATCTTAGAAAATGGAATTGGTGCTTTGGCCTTTAGTTCTGGACTAGCAGCAGTAAATGCTATTTTTCAATGTCTAAAATCCGGTGAACATATCCTATTTCCAAAAGTAGGTTATTATGCCTCCTATAAATTAGCAGAGGAAATCCTCGGACCATGGGGCCTGGAAATATCCCAGGTTGATATGAATGATTTGGAGGCGATAAAACATGCAATTCAGCCAAATACCAAACTCATTTGGGTAGAAACTCCTGCTAATCCATTATTAGAAATATATGATATAAAATCAATAGTTGAACTGGCGAAATTAAACGGAGCGAAAGTTGCCGTAGATAATACAATCGCTAGCCCATTTCTCCAAAATCCTTTAGAACTTGGAGCAGATTTTGTTATGCATTCAACTACAAAATATATTGGCGGACATTCTGATATCCTTGGAGGTGCGGTGGTATATAAAACAGAAGACCAATGGTCTCATCGAATGAAAAGGGTTCAAATTTTAATGGGTTCAACTCCCAACCCAATGGATTGCTATTTATTAAATAGAGGGCTTAAAACCCTTGGTATTCGAATGCTAGAACATTCAAAAAATGCTCTAGCCTTAGCAGAATATTTAGAAACTCATCCTTTAGTTGAAAAAGTGATTTATCCAGGTTTGAAAAGTCATAATAATTTCGAATTAGCTAAAATACAAATGCCAAAGGGGCAGTCTGGTATGATTGCTGTTCTATTTAAACTAAATGAAGAAGAAACAAGGTTACTAGCTCATAAACTACCTTTGTTTAAAGCTGCCACTTCTTTGGGTGGTGTAGAAAGTTTGGTTGAACATAGAAAATCTATCGAAGGTCCCAACAGCACAACACCTGGCAACTTATTACGTTTTTCCATTGGTCTAGAAGACATAGAGGATTTAAAAGAAAGCTTTAAAAATTTATAAATATGAAAAAATTATTAATTCTTAACCTATTCGCCTTATTATTATTTATTTCTCTTGATACAAAGGCACAAGATCCAGTCATTACAGTTAACGGAAAAACAATTTCCAAAACTGAAATGGAAGCTATTAATCCAGAATTAATAGAATCTGTAAATGTTTGGAAAGGAGAGAACGCTTTAAAAAAATATGGAGAGAAGGCAATTAATGGATACATTGAAATCAAAACAATTCAACCAGACGTAGATGCCCAATTCCCAGGAGGAATGATTGAATTAGGGAATTTTTTAAGTAAAACGCTAGATGCTAAAATGATTAAAAGCGAAGGTCCTATTACGAGTTTTGTTCAATTTACAGTGGAAAAAACTGGAGCCTTATCGAATTTTAAAATTGTGAAATCTGGAAGTCCTGAATGGGATGAGATCGCAATCAATGCAATAAAACAAAGCCCTGATTGGAAGCCAGCAGAAAAAAACGGATCAGCAGTTCCAAGTATTTATACCCTGCCAATCCGTTATATGAAAGATCAAATGAAGTAATTACCAAAACATAGGAATCTCAATTAATAATACTTGGGATTCCTTGTTAAATTTTATTTCCAAATTTTTTGTTTCGGTGATTCCAACTGCATCTCTTCGAGATAATATTTTCCCATCCACTTCAATTTCCCCATCTACTACCATAATATAAGCTCCTTGATTTTCCTGATGAAATTCATAAGATAAGCTTTTCCCTGCATCAGATTTAGTCATATTGAAATAGGTATCTGCATTTACTTGCAAAGAATCAATATCTGTACCAAGGGGAGAAACCAAGGTCTTCCACTGATTTTTATATTCCGATACATCAAATTTTCTTTGATCATATCTTGGTTCTATATCTTTATGCTTAGGCATTACCCAAACCTGAAATAATTTCAATGCCTCCTTTGCACTAGCATTTTTTTCGGAATGAAAAATTCCCGTACCTGCAGACATCACCTGTACTTCCCCTACACCCACTACACCGCTAGTTCCTGTAGAATCTTCATGCGCAACGGCACCTTCCAATGGAATTGTAATAATTTCCATATTATCATGTGGATGTCTACCAAAACCCATACCTGGCGCTATAAAATCGTCGTTCAAAACTCTTAATGCCCCGAAATGAATTCTGCTCGGGTCATAATAATTTGCAAAACTAAAACTATAATTTGCCTTTAACCAGCCATAATCAGCTGTTCCACGTGTATTTGCTGGGTATAATATCGATTTCATAAGTTTCTTTTTATTTATTAACCAGAATTTTTAAAAAAAAGTTTTATAAAAAAAAAGTCGCCTCATTAGGCGACCCTTTTTATAACCTTAAATTCAATATTATAAGTACTGATTAGCATTTCCAGAATTTAAATCTTCAAATGCTTCCTTTAATCGTGCAACGAAAGTCTCTTCTCCTTTTCTTAACCATACACGTGGATCATAGAATTTTTTATTAGGAGCATCCTCACCTGTTGGATTACCGATTTGCCCTTGTAAATATCCTTCTTTTTCCTTGTAAAAATTAAGAATTCCTTCCCAAAATGCCCATTGTAAATCTGTATCAATGTTCATTTTAATTGCACCATAAGATATTGCCTCTCTGATTTCCTCTCTTGAAGAACCTGATCCACCATGGAATACAAAATTAATTGGCTTTTCAGCAGATAGACTATATTTTTCTTTAATGAATTCCTGAGAATTCTTTAAAATTTTCGGCTCTAATTTTACGTTTCCTGGCTTATACACACCATGAACATTTCCAAATGCAGCCGCAATGGTAAATCTATGTGAAACCTTACTCAATTCCTCATAAGCATAGGCTACCTCTTCTGGTTGTGTATATAATTTGGAAGAATCAACATCTGAATTATCAACTCCATCTTCCTCTCCACCCGTAACTCCTAATTCTATTTCTAATGTCATTCCAATTTTAGACATTCTCTCTAAATATTTAACACAAATTTCAATATTTTCCTCAATCGGCTCCTCCGATAAATCAATCATATGAGAAGAAAATAATGGCTTACCATGCTGAGCATAAAACTTCTCACCAGCATCCAATAAACCGTCTAACCATGGTAATAATTTCTTAGCACAATGGTCTGTATGTAATATTACTTGTACTCCGTAAACTTCTGCTAATTGATGAACATGATGTGCCCCAGAGATAGCTCCTGCAATAGATGCCTCTTGGTTTCCATTAGGTAAAGATTTACCTGCATAAAACTGCGCACCACCATTTGAGAACTGAATAATCACTGGTGAATTAACTGCTTTCGCAGCTTCTAATACCCCATTTACTGTATCTGTTCCGGTAACGTTTACAGCTGGTAAAGCAAATTGATGTTTTTTGGCTATTTCGAATAATTCCTGAACGGCATCTCCGTGTAAAACCCCTGTTTGTGAGGATAAATTTGACATAATACTTATTAGATTTGTTTAAATTTTCGGCAAAGATAGGAAAATATATCCAAAATTGATACCTAATCCCCTGTTATTAAAGGAAATAATTCCTTAAATTTAAATAAGGAGAATCCCGAAAATATGAGAATTAAAAGAACTTTTATTCAGATTTTACTTCTAGGTTTTACAGGAGAAAAAAAATTTATCGATAAACCTACCAATAATACCTATATCCTTCAATTTAGAAAATTGAGAGATATGTGGTATAATATCCATTATAACGACTTTGGCGTAGAACGTCTTCTTCGACTTAGTCTTATGATTTTTTATATTCTCTCCCCAGGAATGTTTATTCGGTATATTTTCGGACAATTCGGCTTGAAATACATGAAAATATCCATCGATTTTTATGTTATTTTAAAAATGCTTCTTCCCATATTTCTAATTAATAATACTTCACTTTGGCAAAATAAATATGTGGTCTATGGGCTAATACTTCTCATGTTGGAAACCTTCTTTTATTTATTGAAAACCATTTTCCTACGAAATGAATTAGAAGAAACCGTTTCAAATAAACGGTCCTTAATCCTGGTTTTTATCAACTATATCGAATTAACAATCGATTTCGGCGTAATTTATGCTTTTCTGAATCACCATATTGAAAATTTTTTTAGCAAACCCCTACATTCAAATTTTGAAGCAATATATTTTAGCTTTTCTACCTCTTCAACAGTTGGCTTCGGAGACCTTTCCGTTGTCCATACCTTAGGGGAAATTCTAGTAGTTTGCCAGCTGACAATTTTCCTAATCTTCCTGACAATCGTAGTCAATACTTTTTCAACTAAAATACATCATTACACAGATTATAGTTTGAAAAAAAAGGATTTATAATTGAAGACTTTTATCAACCATCTCAGGAATGTCTTCTTGATAATGTGATACATAAATTAAGGAAACCTGTGAATGCTCTATTAAATAATTCATGATTCTTTTTAAATGATGAATCTCTCTTTCAGCTAATCCTTGCCCTGGTTCATCCAAAATTACCAAGGGAGGATTCTTTACTAAAGCCCTTGCAATCAAGACAAGTTTTTGCTCACCCAAAGAAACCTGATTAAATCTCTTATCAGTTAAATGTTCAACCCCTAATACTTCCATCCATTTTCTTGATCGCTCCTTCTGTTCTTCGGTCAATTCCTTAAATAGGCCCAAAGAATCTAATATCCCAGAGCCTACCACCGATAAACAACTAATTTGAGATTTAAAATATAAATGCAATTCAGGACTAACAAAACCAATTTTTTTCTTAATCTCCCAAATACTCTCTCCGCTTCCCCTTCGCCTATCAAATAACCATAATTTCTGAGAATAACTCTGTGGATTATCCGCCGTTATCATACTCAATAAAGTCGATTTTCCAGAACCATTGGGTCCTTTCAAATGCCATGCCTCCCCCCGCTTCATCTCCCAAGAAATTTTATCTAATATGATTTTTTCTTTATATCGAATAGTCGCATCCTCCATCTTTACCGCTACCCCAAAATCCTCAAATTTTTTCCTTGATTGAATTAATTCATCCAACAAACCCTTCTTAAATTCAATCAAATTTTCCTTTTTCTTATATGCTGATTTTAACCCAACAAAATCTATTTCTCCCTTTTCTAATACTAATACATGAGAAATAAATTCTGGTATTGCATCATTTGAATGAATTAAAATAAAAGAAACTCCCTCTTTCCTTGCCATTTCCAAGGCCTTTGTCAATAATTCCCTTCCTTTATTATCTAAACCTAAATAAGGATTATCCAAAATAATAAAATCAGGATTCTTTAATAAAGCCTGAATAAGCTGTAATCGCTTGTTTTCCCCATTAGACATCTGCAAAGTCGGCCTATTGCGCTTGTCTTCCAAAGAAAATTTTTCCAACCAAAATTTTACCCTCCTTGGATCCTCCCCCGATAATAATTCCTCAATTGTATAAGCATCCTCTTGATCATGTGCATTAAACCTCTGTTGAAAATAAAATTCCGTGGTATTCGACCTATTTCTAATGATAGACTGTTGTTCCAATAAAATTATATGAGGATTTTCTTTCCCTAAATTCCAAATCACCTCCCCCTTCCGAAACATCCTTCCACATAAAGCCTTTGCCAAACTCGTCTTTC
>CAZVFE010000010.1:0-38706 GCA_964626405.1 uncultured Cytophagales bacterium
GGTAATACCACCAATGGTATCTCCAATTTGTCCAGACTTAGTAAAATCAAAAATATTTGAATTTTGAATAAATAAATAAGGGGAAATAATGGTAAAAACAACTCCCAAGGATAGAAATATAAGGGATATCTTGATAGTATTATCCGTATTTTTCATTAGTGGTTTAGTTTATTTAGAAAGAGTTGTTATTGATAACAACTCTTTCTAAAAAGTTTTAAATTATATTGTTGGGGTATCTAATTCATTTAATGAATCTACAATTTCTTGTTGAGTTACCTCGTGTTCAACTAATTTTCCCGCAAAGAAATTCTCGTAAGAAGCCATATCAAAATTTCCATGTCCACAAAGATTGAATAAAATTGTTTCTGATTTTCCTTCTTCTTTGCAACGTTTAGCCTGACGAATTACCTCTGCAATGCCATGAGTAGCTTCTGGCGCTGGAATTATCCCTTCTGTACGAGAAAATAATACTCCAGCCTCAAAACATTCCAATTGCTTAATTGCTGTAGCTTCAATCAATTGATCTTTTAATAATTGAGAGACAATTACCCCAGCACCATGATACCGTAATCCACCAGCATGAATTGGAGCTGGAACAAAATTATGCCCTAAGGTATACATGGGCAATAAAGGGGTCATACCTACTGTATCTCCAAAATCATAGCGGAATACTCCTCTAGTTAATTTTGGACAGGATGCAGGTTCAACGGCAATAGCCCGTACTTTTTTACCATGTTCAAGATTATGTCTTAAAAAAGGAAAGGCAATACCTGCAAAATTTGAACCACCACCGAAAGGAGCAATCACAATATCAGGGAAATCTCCTGCTTTTTCCATTTGTACTAATGATTCTTGACCAATTATGGTTTGATGCATTAAAACATGGTTTAATACAGAACCAAGAGCATATTTTGTATCTTCATTCATAGCTGCCATTTCAACTGCCTCCGAAATAGCAATTCCTAAAGATCCTGGTGAATTTGGGTCCTTAGCTAAAATTTGTCGTCCAGCATTGGTTAAATTGGTTGGTGAGGAAAATACTTTCCCGCCCCAAGTATTCATCATGATTTTCCTGTAGGGTTTTCCTTCGTAGGATACCTTTACCATATATACCTCACAATCGATGCCAAATAAACTACAAGCATATGATAGGGCAGATCCCCATTGACCAGCACCTGTTTCAGTTGTAATTTTTTTAACTCCTTCCTTCATATTATAATATGCTTGGGGAACAGCAGTATTTGGTTTATGAGAACCCGCAGGAGAAACTCCTTCATATTTATAATATATTTTGGCAGGGGTATCTAGGGCCTTTTCTAAATTATGTGCTCGAAACATAGGTGTAGGCCTCCATTGCTTATATACCTCTCTTACTTCCTCTGGAATTTCCACCCATTTATCCGTAGTAACCTCTTGTTTTATTAATTCCATAGGAAATAATGGGGCTAAAGCATCTGGACCAATAGGTTCCTTTGTGCCTGGATGTAATGGTGGTAAAGGTTTATTGGGCATATCAGCAATGATATTATACCAATGGGTGGGAATTTCATCCTCAGTCAATAATATTTTATGTTGAGCCATAGTTTTTAAAGTTTTAAATTAGATTTTACAATTGCATTAAATTAATAAAAAATTAAATTATTTAACTAATTTTAATAGAAAATATGACTAATTCCATAGATAAAGTTTTTTTTTATTCTGAAATATTCAGCAATCTTTGTAAAAAAATGAATGAATGAAAACTAAGTCACTAATTATCCTGATAACTCTTTTTACGTATTTGGACCTCTCTGCACAAACAGAAAAAGTTAAAATTGAAAATTCAGAAGAATATAAAAATTCAATTTCATCCAATCAGACCGGAAGAAATGAATTAAGATTTAATTTATTAACATCGGTTATTGGATTCCCAGAGATAAATTATGAGAGAATTCTTGCTACTAATATGAGTTTTGGGCTAGCAGGGGCAGTTACATTTACAAACAGGGAGGAAAAATCTCAGGATTATTTATTAGGATTTTATAGAGTCTATTTTGGAAAAAAATTGGCCAATGGTCCATTTATTGAGGCAAATTTGGGAGCTGTATATAATAAGAATCAAATTTATAATGGTGGGTATATTTATGAAGATCCTTGTCCAAATTGTTATACTATTTATAATCAATATTATTATGAAAAATCTTCTTTAAATTTAGGAGTAGGGTTTGCCATCGGTTATAAATTCCTTTCAAAAAATGGCCTTCTAGGCGAAGTATTTGGGGGTTTAGGTAGAAATTCAGGAGAGCCTTCAAGAGATTTCTATCCAAGAGTTGGTGTAAGTATTGGTAAACGGTTTGGAAAATAAATTATTAAATATTTTAATCACTATATATTATGAAAAAGACCCTTTCTCTTGTTATTTTATTAACCATTTTTATTTTTAATCTTAAGGCTCAAACTTTAACAAAAGAAGAGCGATTAAAAAATCTCCAGTCAACCAAGGAATACGAAAATTCTATCAAATTGGGCCAGACAGGACGTAATGAATTAAATATTAATTTATTAACTCCTTTATGGGGTTCAATTGAATTGAATTACGAAAGAATATTGAATGAAAATTCATCCTATGGAATTGCTGGAAATTTAGGTATTTCAAAAGATTATTATAATTCCTCATTCCTATTGGGTTTTTATAGAATTTATTTTGGAAAAAAAATCAATAATGGGTTTTTTATTGAAGCAAATTCGGGATTTTCTTCCATCGAGGAAGGATATGGTCATATTGATTATTATTCCTCTTACCAAAATTCATATTCAACAGATAGATATAATGGGCTTGGGGTTGGAGTTGCAATTGGATATAAACTTTTAGCAAAAAATGGCGTTGTATGTCAGATTTTTGGAGGTTTAGGAAGAAATTTTGGAAGTAATTATGATAATTATACCCCAATATTTCCTAGATCAGGAATTACGATTGGTAAAAGATTTGGAAAATAATCTAAAAAGTAAAAACTAGGAGATTGGTGGAGGGGATATGGAAGTCCACCCTCCATCCACAATTAAGGTTTGACCTGTTATATGAGTAGATTTCTCAGATAAAAAGAAATTTACAGCATTAGAAATATCCTCAACCCTTGCAGGCTTTTTTAAAGGGGTAATATTCGTCCAAATTTCTTGATAATTTTTATCTTCTGTTGTCCTTTCTGTAATAGTAGCACCAGGTGAAACCGCATTTATTCGTATTTGATATGGCGAAAGGTCAATTACTAAATTTTTCACTAACTGAGACAATGCGGCTTTAGTCATACCATATACGGCTAAATCAGGATGGGCTTGATGACCTGTCACTGAGGTAATTACCACAATTGAACCTTTAATTTTATTCGATCTAAAATAATTTGCAGATTGTTGAATGAGGAAAAATGTACCTTTAATATTCGTTTCCAAAATTTTATTCATGGAATCTGGTTGGTAATCCCAAAATGATCCAAAGGTTGTAATTCCAGCATTAGCAATCAGACCATAGTAATCTCCAGGGGTATCATCTATTAAATTGAATAAATTCAATCTAAATTCTTGAGTTGAGGAGTCACCCACAAGGGAAGAGTAATTTGTAAACCCTTTATTTTCAATAGATTGGATAGATAAACTTAAAGCATTTTCATCAATATCATTTAATATTACAAAATACCCTTGTTTTAGTAAATCAATGGCTATTTGAAATCCAATACCTACTGCAGAACCTGTAACAACAAATTTTTTCATCAATGTGAATCTCTAGTGACAACTGAGCCAGATCCTCCAACTAAGAAGTCAAAATCAGCTCCTTTATCAGCCTGCTGAACATTATTTACATATAAACTTACATAACCTCTTTTGATAAAATCATTTACTAAAGGCTTGTTTTCTTTTCTTTGCTTTAATTCCTCCTCTGAAACCTCCCAATTAATCGAACGATTATCTACATCTATGGAAATATAATCTCCATTCTGAATCCAATTTAATGGTCCACCAGCAGCCGCTTCAGGAGAAACATGTAATAAAACTGTCCCGAAACCAGTTCCACTCATTCTACCATCAGAAATTCGAACCATATCTTTTACTCCTTTTGCCAATAATTTTTTAGGAATCCCCATATTTCCAACCTCTGCCATTCCTGGATAACCTTTAGGGCCAACATTTTTTAATACCATAACAGAATTTTCATCGATATCAAGATCTGGCAAATCAATTCGGGCATGATAATCTTCGATATTTTCAAATACTACTGCTTTACCTCTATGTTTAAACAGATTTGGGGATGCTGCAGAAGGTTTTAAAACAGCTCCATTAGGTGCTAAATTACCTTTTAAAACAGCTATTCCAGATTCTGGTTTAAAGGCATCTTTCATTGTAGAAATTATTTCTGAATCATAAATCGGAGAATTATTAATACATTCTAAAACTGTTTTACCTGAAACTGTTTTTATTGAGGTGTGAAGATACTCCTTCATTTGATTCATTACTGCAGGCAAGCCTCCTGCATAATATAAATCTTCCATAAAATGATCCCCAGAAGGTTGAATATTCGCTAGAAGAGGAATATCTTTTGAATATTTATCAAAATCCGTTAAATCCAATTCCACACCTAATCTTCCAGCTATTGCTAATAAATGGATCACAAAATTCGTAGAACCACCAGTTGCGGCATTTACTCTTATAGCATTTTCAAAAGCTTCTCTTGTTAATACATCAGAGATTTTTTGATCTTCCCTAACCATTTCAACAATCCTTCTACCTGTATTTTGAGCCATTACTTTTCGTCTAACATCTGCAGCGGGTATGGCAGCATTTTGGGGAAGTGATAAACCTAAGGCTTCTACCATGGTTGCCATGGTAGAGGCAGTTCCCATTACTGCACAATGTCCGGGAGTTCTTGCCATACAGGCTTCAGCTTCAATAAATTCTTCTTGAGTTAGTTTTCCTAATTTAAAATCCTCAGCAAAACGCCAAACATCAGAAGTACCAATATGCTTCCCTTTAAATTTTCCTTTCATCATTGGCCCGCCTGATATAACGATTGACGGTAAATCAACAGAGGCTGCACCCATTACAAGGGAAGGGGTTGTTTTATCACATCCACACATCAATACTACTCCATCAATTGGATTTGCACGTATAGATTCTTCTACATCCATAGAAGCTAAATTACGATACAACATTGCGGTAGGTTTAATTAAGGTTTCGCCCAAGGACATTACCGGAAATTCCACAGGAAATCCACCAGCTTCAATAATACCTTTTTTTACAAATTCAGCTAATTCACGAAAATGAGCATTACAAGGAGTAAGTTCAGACCAGGTATTACAAATACCAATAACCGGTTTTCCTTGAAAATAATCGTCAGGAATACCTTGATTTTTCATCCAAGCCCTGTATATAAAACCATCTTTCCCGGTTTTTCCAAACCATTGTTGAGATCTCAAATTTTTCATAGTTTAAAATAAAATTATAGAATTTAGGAGTTTTTTATTTTTAAAACAGAAATTGCTCCAAAAATAAATAAAATACCTGCCATTAATATACTGTATATCGGGTTTCCTCCAAAAACATATTTCACAATTGGTCCACCAAATATTCCATTTATTATTTGAGGAATAGTGATGAAAAAATTGAATATTCCCATATATACACCCATTTTTTGAACAGGGATAGATCCAGCTAATAAAGCATAAGGCATTGCTAATATACTTGCCCAAGCCATTCCTACTCCAATCATGGAAAAAATTAACAAACTAGGATCTTTTATAAAGAAAATAGAAATTAAACCAAGCCCTCCTAAGGACAAAGAGAAAGCGTGGGTCCCTTTATTTCCAAGAAATTTAGCAATTTTAGGTAAGAACATCGCATAAACTGCAGATACTCCATTATAAATTCCAAATAATAAACCTACCCAATTGGCAGCCTCATTGTAAATAGCAGAAGAAGTATCAGATAAAGGCAATCCATATACATGATGGGCAATTGCTGGCGTAGAATATACCCACATTGAAAACAAAGCAAACCAAGAAAAAAACTGTACTAAACCCAATTGTTTCATGGTATTGGGCATTTCAATAATATATTGAAATACGGAAGATAAAGAAGCATTCTTTTCTTTTTCATCTTCAATATGCCCCATATTTTTTAATTCCTCAGGAGAATATTCTTTGGTAGTTAGGATTGTCCAAATTATTGCAGAGAGAAATATTATTCCTCCGAAATAAAATGAAAATATCACATTATCTGGAATATTACCTGGAGAGGCCTCTGATTCGATACCGAAGTAATTAGCAAAAACATATGGTAGCCAAGATCCGACAACTGCCCCAATTCCAATTAAAAAAGTTTGAACAGAAAAACCTAATGTATTTTGTTCTTCAGGAAGATTATCTGCAACTAATGCCCTAAATGGCTCCATCGAAACATTGAAAGAAGCATCCATTAACATTAAAATTCCCGCTCCAATAAATACGGGTGGTAAAAAGGCTGCTAAACTTCCTGCATGAGGAAATAAAAACAAAGCCAAGGAAGCTACTATTGCTCCTGAAAGGAAAAAAGGTTTTCTTCGACCCAATTTATTCCATGTTCTATCTGAATAAAAACCAATAATTGGTTGAATAATCATACCTGTTAGGGGAGCTGCCAACCAAAACCAAGATAAATGTTCTACTTCAGCACCAAAGGTCTGAAGGATCCGAGAAGCATTTCCATTTTGCAAGGCAAATCCAAATTGAATTCCCAAAAATCCAATAGACATATTGAATATTTGTCCAAGGCTCAAATTAGGCTTATTTAATTTCATAGTTTTTAATTTAGTTCTAAAACTAAGGAAGAATTAGAAGGAATAGTAATTTTATTATTTAAAATGATAGGTTTCTCTGAATTTGGAGGTAAAAATGCCTTTTTCAATTTCAATCTTTCCGATTTATTTTGAATCATTTCTTTAGCTAAATCTGGAATTTGAATTGTGAACTCTTCTGAATTTAAGGCATTAAAATTCACAATGATTAAATAGGCCTTATCATCGGTATACCGTAGATACGAATATATTTTCTTATGGTTATACGCATTATTTTGGGCATATTGAAGATCAAAAAATTTACCATGACGAATAACTTCATCCTGATTCACCCATTTCATTAAATCTAAATAAAATGATTCTAGTTCTTTTTCTTGAATATTCAGCCTTTGGTCATTAAAGCTTCCCGAATTCAACCATCTTTGGTGTGAGTCTACTCGATAAAAATCAAACATGGTTGTTCTATCATCCGCTTCATTAAAGCCTTCTATTTCATTCGCCCTCTCGCCAAATTCTTGTCCAAAATACAACATTAATGGGCCATTATGTAAACTGGCAGTAATTACCATTCCTGGGATCGTTGACCAAATATTATTTCCAGCGAAGGAAGGGGTATTTATTCTTTGTTCATCATGATTTTCAAGGAATCGAAGCATTTTTTCTGAAAAATCACCTGATTCATTTTGCCAAACCTTGGTTATGTCTTCCGTAGTAGATTCAGGTTTATTTTCCATTAATCTTCTCACAGCATCATATAAACCTACTTTATCATATAAATAATCAAAACCACCTTGATTAATATAGGAATGATACTTCTGAGGTTGATAGATTTCAGCAATAAAAATTAAATCATTTTTCTTTTCCTTTACTTTGGAAATGGCATATTCCCAGAATTCTACAGGTACCATTTCTGCCATATCACAGCGAAATCCATCTATTCCTAAATTGGTCCAATAATTTAAAACATTTAACATATCATCCCAGGTTTTTGGACGAGGATTAAAATGATTTACTTCACCGGGAAATTCCAATCCATAATTTAATTTTACTGTTTCATACCAATCATTAATGGATGGTTTAGAAGAAAATACATTATTACCAGAAACCTTAGCTGGAAACTCCGTATAGGGTTTAATTGGTTTTACTGGAGGATTTACCCCATCTGGAATTTGAAAAGATTCTCCGTTTAAATAATAGAAATTATTATTTGGATCGAAATTTTTTGAAGTATTATCCGATTCCCCAAATTTTGAAATTCCAATAGGGGTCATATCTGAATAATAAAAACGTGCTAAGTGATTTGGTACAAAATCAATGATTAATTTTAAACCCGCTTTGTGGATTCTTTTTACCATTGCTTGAAATTCCTCTATTCTCTTTTTTGGATTATTTGCAAAAAATGAATTGACATCATAATAATCTTTTATAGCAAAAGGCGAACCAGATCTTCCTTTAATTACAGATGGATTATCTAAAGGAATACCTAATTCAGTTAAATCTTCCATAGTGGCATGCTCAATGATTCCAGTCATATATAGATGAGTAAAACCCCTTTGTTTTAAAACTTTCAAGGCCTTGGCTGAAACATCAGAAAATTTTGTAACGCCATTTTCAGATAAAGAACCATTTTTCACTACTTTTTCATTGGTATTTCCCCAAAGATGAAACATCATTTGGTAAACAATAAATTTATCAGAAGGCAATTCAGAGCTTGCAGCTTTAGGCGACATAGGCAGAATAGATATTAAAATTAAAATAAAATTTAATAAAGATTTTTTCATCTTTCAATCAAAACAGTCTAGGACAGTAAAATATATTTTTTAGATAAGTGTAAAAATAATATTTTTGTGAAAAATTAATCAAATAAAGCATTTTTATTTTCAATAAAATTTAAATTATGGGGTATAAAGGATTGATATTCGATTTGGATGGAGTATTGGTAGACACGGCAATTTATCATTTTGAGGCATGGAAAAATTTAGGGAAGAATTTTGGTTATGAATTGAGTCATGAACAAAATGAAAATTTAAAAGGTATATCTCGAAAAGAATCCTTAGAAAAAATCCTTAATTGGGCAGAATTTAGTGAATTTACAGAAGATCAATTTAATAATTGGTTGATAGAAAAAAATGAAAATTATTTAGAACTTATTTCAAATATGAATCCCTCCGAGGTATTACCTGGTGCGGAGGACTTCATCAAAGAAGCAAAGAAAGAGGGATTTAAAATATCGCTTGGTTCTGCAAGTAAAAATTCAAGAATAATTTTGGAAAAAACCGGACTAATAGGATTATTTGATGAAATTGTCGATGGGAATATAGTTACAAAATCAAAACCCAATCCGGAGGTTTTTTTAAAAGGAGCCGAATTATTGAATTTACATCCAAATGAATGCATTGTCTTTGAAGATGCGTTGGCTGGAATAGAGGCTGCCAAATTAGCAGGAATGTTGGCAATAGGAATAGGAGAGAGTCATATACTAACAAATGCCGACCTTTGTTTTCAAAGCTTTTTGGAAATCAAACTTAAAAAAATTACAGAAACAGTTTAGCACTCTGTTCGCTTTAAATAAAACTATCTTATTTTTGTAGATTATTCAAATATCAGGTTAAAATATGAAGGAATACTTAAGTCACCATAATTGGAAAATTGTGGAAGAGGGTTTTCATCCAGAATTCAATGAAATAACTGAATCTATCTTTTCTTTAGGAAATGGTAGAATGGGTCAAAGGGGAAATTTCGAAGAAAAATTTACTGGAAAAAGTTTGCAAGGAAATTATGTTGCTGGTGTTTATTACCCTGATAAAACACGTGTGGGTTGGTGGAAAAACGGATATCCTGAATATTTTGCAAAAGTATTAAATGCAACCAATTGGATTGGTTTAAATATTAAAATTGATAATATTGAGATAGATATAAATCAATTGTCAGTTATAAATTTTTATCGAGAATTGGATATGCAACACGGTTTACTCAATCGTAATATGGTTGTAGAATTACCGGGTGGAAAACAAATTGAAATAAATAGTACTCGATTAAATAATATCGTTTGGGATGAATCAGGAGCTTTAAAATATACTATCAAAGCTTTAAACTTCTCTGGAAAATTAGAAATTGAAGCATATTTAGATGGGGATATTAAAAATAGAGACTCTAATTATGATGAAAAATTTTGGGATCCAATAAAATCTTTCGGTGAAAATAATGAGTCATTTGTTTGGTTAAAAACTAAAAAAACGGGATTTGAGGTATTAACAGCTCAAAGTATAAAAATTATTAAAGGTGGAGAAATAGTAAATTTAAATTCCAAGGCAGTTGTTCAATCAAAATATACTGGCTTGAATTATGAATTACCTATTTCTGAAGGACAAGAAATTTCAATTGAAAAATTTGCTATTAATTTAAGTTCTGAAAACCACGATACAAGTGAATTTGAGTCAGTAGCCTTTAATTATTTAAATAAAATTGTTGAAAAAGGATTTGAGCAATTAAAAAATGATCATGCTAATGCTTGGCTGGAAAAGTGGGCGAGTAATGATATTGAAATAAAAGGAGATGTTGCTGCACAACAAGGAATTCGTTTCAATATTTTTCAATTAAATCAAACCTATACAGGTAAGGATATCAGATTAAATATTGGTCCAAAGGGATTTACTGGAGAAAAGTACGGAGGAACAACCTATTGGGATACCGAAGCATATTGTGTACCATTTTATTTATCCACTTCAAGTAAGGATGTTTCAAAAAATTTATTGATTTATCGTTGGAAGCATTTGGATCGTGCGATTGAAAATGCGGAAAAACTTGGATTTACCAATGGGGCTGCCTTATATCCTATGGTAACCATCAATGGGGAAGAATGCCATAATGAATGGGAAATCACTTTTGAAGAAATCCATAGAAATGGGGCTATTGCCTATGCAATCTATGATTATGTAAATTATACTGGAGATAGAGAGCATTTAGCAGATTATGGATTTGAGGTATTATTTGGTATAGCACGTTTTTGGGCACAAAGATTTAATTATTCTCAACAAAAAGGGAAATATGTAATGTTGGGAGTAACAGGTCCTAACGAATACGAAAATAATGTAAACAATAATTGGTATACGAATTATATTGCTCGTTGGTGTTTAGAATATACCTTGGAGGTTTACGAAGAAATACGAAAGAATTATCCTGAAAAAGCTGAGGAAAAATTCGTTAAAACGAAATTATCTTTACTAGAATTAGATAAATTCAAGGAGATTATCCAGAATATTTATTTACCTGAGGATGAAAAATTAGGCGTATTTTTACAACAAGATGGTTTCTTGGATAAAGATATCATACCTGTTTCTGATTTAGATCCAAAAGAACTGCCATTAAATCAAAAATGGTCTTGGGATAGAATTTTACGTTCATGTTATATTAAACAGGCAGATGTTTTACAAGGAATGTATTTCTTTGAAGACAATTTTAGCCTAGAGCAAATTCAAAAGAACTTTGACTTTTACGAACCAATTACTGTTCATGAGTCTTCTTTAAGTCCTTGTATCCACAGTATTCTTGCGGCAAGATTAGGAAGAAAGGAAAAATCATATGAACTATACAGAAGAGCATCTCGTTTAGATTTGGATGATTATAATAATGACACAGAAGATGGTTGTCATATTACTTCTATGGCAGGAACTTGGATGACAGTAGTTCGAGGTTTTGGAGGCTTAAAAGTAAAAGATAATTTATTACATTTAAATCCATTCTTACCAGCAAATTGGAATTCTTATTCTTTTAAAATTAATTTCAGAGAAAATCAATTAGAAATTAATGTCGAAGAAAATAAAGTAAGAATTTTAAATTTAAAAGGGCCAAGTATTCGTTTAATTTTAAATGGAAAAGCATTAGAAATTAATTCAGAAATATTGGTAAATATTTAAAATAAGACAGAATTTAATTAAAAATCCGAGATTAATGACAATATGTCATAATTCCTCGGATTTTTTTATTTGGCATCAAGATTGCAATTACTTTAGGTAAACAATTTAAATTATATGGGAAAAATTATAGGAATCGATTTAGGAACCACCAATTCATGTGTGGCAGTAATGGAAGGGAATGAGGCAGTAGTAATTGCCAATTCTGAAGGAAGAAGAACGACTCCATCAATCGTAGCATTTTTAGATAATGGAGAAAGAAAAGTAGGTGATCCTGCAAAACGTCAGGCTATTACCAACCCAAGAAATACAATTTCTTCAGTAAAGAGATTTATGGGAAAAAAATATTCAGAGGTAAGTTCTGAATTAAAAACCATTTCATATCAGGTTGAACAAGGAAATAATGATACACCGAGAGTAAAAATTGGTGATAGACAATACACTCCACAAGAAATTTCTGCTCAAATTTTAACAAAAATGAAGCAGACAGCAGAGGACTATTTAGGACAAAGTGTTACTGAAGCGGTAATTACAGTTCCAGCATATTTCAATGATTCTGAAAGACAAGCAACGAAAGAGGCAGGGCAAATCGCAGGTTTAGAGGTAAAGAGAATTATCAATGAGCCTACAGCTGCAGCATTAGCTTATGGTGTTGATAAGGAAGGAAAGGATATGAAAATTGCTGTTTTCGACTTAGGGGGTGGTACTTTTGATATTTCAATCTTGGAATTAGGAGATGGAGTATTTGAAGTAAAATCAACTGATGGAGATACGCACTTAGGAGGAGATGATTTTGATCAAGTAATTATCAATTGGTTGGCTGAGGAATTCATCAATGATGAAAATATTGATTTAAGAAAAGATCCAATGGCACTTCAAAGATTGAAAGAAGCTGCAGAAAAGGCAAAAATTGAATTATCTTCTTCAGGAAATACGGAAATTAACTTGCCTTATATTATGCCAGTTGATGGAGTTCCTAAGCACTTGGTTAGATCATTATCAAAGGCAAAATTTGAGCAATTAGCTGATACTTTAGTTCAAAGAACTTTAGAACCGTGTAAGCGTGCTATGAAAAATGCAGGTTATACGAATGCAGATATAGATGAGGTAATCCTAGTAGGAGGATCAACACGTATTCCAAAAATTCAGGAGGAAGTTGAGAAATTCTTTGGTAAAAAGCCATCAAAGGGAGTAAATCCGGACGAGGTTGTTGCAATTGGAGCAGCTATTCAAGGGGGAGTTTTAACTGGAGAGGTTAAAGATGTACTTTTATTAGATGTAACTCCTTTATCTTTAGGAATTGAAACTATGGGTGGTGTATTCACAAAATTAATTGAAGCAAATACAACAATCCCTTCTAAAAAGTCTGAAACATTCTCAACTGCTGCAGATAATCAACCTTCAGTTGAATTAAATGTATTGCAAGGAGAAAGACCAATGGCTAAGGATAACCGTTCTTTAGGAAGATTCCACTTAGATGGTATTCCTGCTGCACCAAGAGGAGTTCCTCAAATCGAAGTTACTTTTGACATTGATGCAAATGGTATATTAAATGTTTCTGCAAAAGATAAAGGAACTGGTAAAGAGCAGAAAATTAGAATTGAATCTTCAAGTGGTCTAACAGACGAGGAAATTGAAAAAATGCGTAATGAGGCAAAAGCCAATGAAGCAGCAGATAAGGCAGAAAAAGAAAAAGTAGAAAAGGTTAATTCTGCAGACGCAATGATTTTCCAATCTGAAAAGCAATTAAAAGAATATGGCGAGAAATTGTCAGAAGGTAATAAAACTGCGATAGAATCAGCTTTGGCAGAATTAAAAACTGCTCATGGATCACAGGATTTAGCTGGAATAGATGCGGCATTAGAGAAATTAAATGGAGCATGGCAAGCAGCTTCTCAGGAGATGTATGCAGCTGGAAATGAACAGGGAGGCGCAAATCCACAAGGAGGAGCAGATTCTAGTTCTGATTCAACTGAGGCAGAAGATGTTTCTTTTGAAGAAGTAAAATAAATAAATAGAATTATAAAAAAAGAGCCTTGAAATTTCTTGGCTCTTTTTTTATTTATTTACTATTTTCAATATTTCACTGAAAATTGAAATTGCTATTTGATATGGACCTTCTGCTCCAATTTTCAAACCAATTGGTGTCGAAACCTCCATATCATCAAAAATATCCCTTGTATTCGGATCAACTAAACCCATTAGTTTTTCCCACCTTTTTAAGGGACCTAAGGAGCCAAAATAAGCGAATTGTTTATATTTCGCTAAATTATTTAAAATAGAAATATCTCGGTCAACATCATGTGTCATCATAATTATTAGATGTTCCGAACTTATTGGTAAATCATCATCCCAATTATAAAAGGCAAAACACCTTGATTTTAATTGAGGACTCATTTTATTAGTATTTCCTACCCAGTTTATTCGCCAACCTAAATTTAAACCCATTTCAATAACAGAAGGGGAATCAAAGCTTACTCCAAATACCCATAATTGATAAATAGGTTTTATATATTCCTTAAAACTAATTTCATCTGATAAACTAGCTTCATTTCGTTCCATTTTTATTTTTTCTTTGAATACGGTATGAGTCAGTTTTTGAGAATGATTCTTTAAATTCCATTGATGTTCTATATAACCTCCATTTTTTGAATTTAAAATTTCTTTTAAAACGTGAATGAACGAAACGATGGCTTCTCTATTGGATTCTAAGATAATATCGATTTTACCATTGCAGCCTAAACCAACACCTAATTGAAAGGGGTCATCCTCTCTCGTATCATAAGTTATTAATAAGGATTTTTCTTCAATAATGGCTTTTTGGGCTTTTTTTAACAAATCACCTTCTAAACAGCCTCCAGAAATTCCACCTATCCAGGTACCATCCTCTAAAACCAACATTCTTGCTCCTGATGAACGATAAGCCGAACCTTCTACTTGAATAATAGTAGCCAAAGCAAATTGAATATTCTCATCCAATCTATTCTCCACTTCACGAATTATGTCAATCCATTCCTTCATGTAATAATTCTTTAATATTCGAAATTAAATACTCTTTAATAAAATCTATTTCCAATTGATTAGTCATTTCTCCAAATGAAATTCGGATAGTTGAAAGGGCATTATTTTCGGAAAGTCCAATGGCCATTCCAACATGGGATGGATTTTTCGTTTTAAAATTACAAGCGGATCCATTAGAAATAGCTAATTTGTTTAATTTTAAAAATAGTTTTTCCCAATCAATATCTTTAATGGTAAAATTTAAAATTTGAGGAACTGCCTCATGTGAATTTATTTGAATTCTTTCCCCAAAAGATTCCTTTAAAGATCTTCTTATTTCATTATTCCAAAACTCATATTCAGGTATTTTATTTAATAATTCAGGAATTAATTGAAAGGAATTCCCTAAAGCTTCAATTAAAGGGCTAGGCAAGGTTCCTGGTCGAAAACCATATTCTTGTCCACCACCATAATTTAAGGGCTTTAATTCGAAATTATTCGATATCATTAAACCGCCAATTCCTTTTGGGCTATATAGTTTATGCCCAGAAAAAGTTATCATATCTGGCAAAGGAAATTCAATAGGTAATTTTCCAATACCTTGGGTAAAATCTGAATGAAAACAAATTGAATTATCTTGGGCAATTTTATGGATTTCAGAAATAGGATTGATCGTACCTAATTCATTATTTACCCACATCAAGGAAATCAATTTAGTATTTGATTTTATAGAGGAAGTCAATTCATTTAAATCTAAAATTCCCTTTGAATCTGGAGAAAGGAGTGTAATTTCCCAACCTTTTTTTTCTAGAGCATAGAATATTTCTAAAACTGCTTTATGTTCAATTTTAGAACTAATAATATGGCCTTTATTTGGAAAATTATTTAAATAACCTTGAATCGCTAAATTATTAGATTCAGTAGCTCCAGAAGTAAAGATAATTTTAGCTTTAGGATTTTTAAAATATTGTTGAATAGTAAGTCGAGACTTTTCAATTATTTCTTCTGATTTCCAACCATAATAATGTAATTCCGATCCTGCATTACCAAAATTATTTTCAAAAGAATCCTTTAATACATCCAGAATTTTTGGATGAATAGGGCAGGAGGCAGCAAAATCTAAATATATAGGTTTATTCACAAATAATATTTTTATAAAAATAAAGAAATAAAAAAAGCTGTCCAAAATTGAACAGCTTTCTTATTATCTCGACAAAACTTCTATTTAAGTTTTTGTACGATAGCTTTAAATGCTTCTGGATGATTCATTGCTAGGTCAGCCAATACTTTTCTATTCATAGTCATACCAGATTGGTTATATTTTCCCATGAATTGAGAGTAAGACATACCTTCTGCACGAACTGCAGCATTGATACGCTGAATCCAAAGACCTCTAAAGTCTCTTTTCTTTACTTTTCTATCGCGATAGGCATATTGTAATCCTTTCTCGATTTTGTTTTTGGCTACGGTCCAAACGTTTTTACCGCGACCATAAAATCCTTTTGCTAGCTTAAGGATTTTTTTTCTTCTTGCTTTTGAAGCAACGTGATTGACACTACGTGGCATACTAAAATTTGTTTTTTGACATGAGGCGCATTAAAAAATGACTTTAGCCTATATCAGGTTGAACAATAAAACTAAAATCCTACAGAAGTTCCTAATAGGGATTCAATTCTGTTAAGGTCTGACTTGTGAACAAGTGTATCAGAAACTAGATTACGCTTTTGTTTAGTCGTTTTCTTTGTTAAGATATGGCTGTGGAAAGCATGCTTACGCTTGATTTTACCACTACCAGTGACTTTAAAACGCTTCTTAGCTCCTGAATTTGTTTTAATTTTTGGCATTTTTTTAAAAATTAAATTAAAATTGGAACGCGAATTTACGAATTTATTCTGGAAAAAAAATGTTTAGACTTATTTTTTCGCAGTTTTTGGAGAAAAAATAATGGTCATTCTCTTACCTTCTAATTTAGGTAATGAATCTGGTTTACCAAATTCTTCAACTCCTTTAGCAAAGTTAAGTAAAATCATTTCACCTCTCTCTTTAAAAACGATGGTTCTACCCACGAAATGGACATAAGCTTTTACTTTTGCACCTTCTTTTAAAAAGTTAATACCATGTTTTAATTTAAAATTAAAATCATGTTCATCGGTATTAGGTCCGAAACGAATTTCTTTGATGACAGTTTTAGTGGCATTTGCTTTGATTTCCTTTTGTTTTTTCTTTTGATCATACTTAAACTTAGCATAGTCAATTATTTTACAAACAGGAGGTTTTGCATTGGGTGAGATTTCAACAAGGTCTAGGGACTGTTCCTCGGCCATTTCCATAGCCTTTGTAAAGGAATAAATTCCTTGTTCAATATTATCACCTACTAAACGTACTTCTTGTACTCCGCGGATATTTTGGTTAATTCTATGTGCGTCTTCCTCGCGTTTTACAAATCTTGGATTGGGGCGTAAAGCCATATTTTACTTAATAATTTAAATTGTACATTGAAAAATTAACTGAAAAAACTATCAATTCCAAGTTTTTTCCAAATTTATCAATTATTTGATTTCTATTTCTTTCTTTGCTAATTGAATAAAATCATCAATTGACATCATTCCTAAATCACCAGAACCTTTTTTACGGATACTTATCATCCCTTGTTCTTGTTCTTTTTCACCTACGATCAACATAAATGGTACTTTAGCAACCTCCGCATCTCTAATCTTTCGTCCGATTTTTTCATCTCTATGATCCACATATCCACGTAGATCAATTTCTTGAAGTCTTAAATAAACTTCATTTGCATAATCTTCGTATTTTTCTGAGATCGGCAATATTGCTAATTGATCAGGTGAAAGCCATAAAGGGAAATTTCCTGCAGTATTTTCAATCAAAATTGCTACAAATCGCTCTAAAGAACCAAAAGGAGCACGATGAATCATAACCGGACGATGCTTTTGGTTATCTGATCCAGTATAAGTTAATTCAAAGCGTTGAGGTAATTGATAATCTACTTGAATTGTTCCTAATTGCCATTTTCTTCCTAAAGCATCCTTCACCATAAAGTCTAATTTAGGTCCGTAAAATGCAGCTTCTCCGTATTCTACCACTGTTGGCAATCCTTTGGCTTCTGCAGATTTGATAATTGCAGATTCTGCTTTATCCCAATCTTCATCATTTCCAATATATTTTTCTCTATTTTCCTTATCTCTCAAAGAAACTTGAGCTGAATAATTGTCGAATCCTAAGGCTTTAAATACATACAATACCAGATCAATCACTTTCATGAATTCATCCTCAACCTGGTCTGGTCTACAGAAAATATGGGCATCATCTTGCGTAAATCCTCTTACCCTGGTTAAACCATGTAATTCTCCGGATTGCTCATAACGGTAGACAGTCCCAAATTCTGCCAAACGTAAAGGTAAGTCCTTGTAGGAGCGAGGCTTTGTTTTATAAATTTCACAATGATGTGGACAATTCATTGGCTTAAGCAAGAATTCTTCTCCTTCATCAGGGGTATTTATAGGCTGAAAAGAGTCTTTGCCGTATTTAGCATAATGACCTGAAGTAATATATAATTCTTTATTTCCAATATGGGGTGTTACTACTGGTAAATAACCTGCTCTTACCTGGGCTCTTCTCAAGAAATTTTCTAATCTTTCTCTTAAAACAGTTCCTCTAGGTAACCAAAGGGGCAATCCCATTCCAACCTTCTCTGAAAAGGCAAATAATTCTAATTCTTTTCCTAATTTTCTATGATCTCTTTTCTTTGCTTCTTCTAAAAGAGTTAAATATTCTGTTAATTCTTTAGCCTTTGGGAATGTAATTGCATAAATCCTTGTCAATTGCTTTCTCTTTTCATCTCCTCGCCAATAGGCTCCAGCTACAGATAATAACTTAACAGATTTAATAAAGGAAGTATCCGGAATATGTGGTCCTCTACATAAATCAGTAAAATTTCCTTGAGAATAAAAAGTGATTTTTCCATCCTCAAGTCCATCAATTAACTCTAATTTATATTCATCTCCTTTTTCTGTAAAATATTTAATTGCAGCATCTTTAGCAATTGATTCTCTTTTAAATACTTCCTTATTTCGAGCTAATTCAATCATTTTCGCCTCTATGGCAGCAAAATGATCTGAACTAAATTCTTTTTCACCTAAGTCAATATCATAATAGAATCCATTTTCTATTGCAGGTCCAATTCCGAATTTTGTGCCAGGATATAATGATTCTATCGCCTCTGCCATTAAATGGGCAGATGAATGCCAAAATGTCTTTTTACCTTCCGTATCATTCCAGGTCAATAATTGAATATTGGCATCTTCATTAATTGGCATTGTAGCATCTTGTACCTCACCATTAATTTTTGCAGCTAAAACATTTCTAGCTAATCCTTCTGAAATTGATAGGGCGATGGCTAAGGCAGTAGTTCCATTTTCATACTCCTTAATATTTCCATCTGGAAAAGTAATTTTAATCATTTATAAACAAAAAATTTTTGCAAAGTTAGTAAATATGATTCAACCTACTAAGGATTTATTTCATTTGTTTCTAAACTATCTGTTTTATTTTCAAATAGCTCTGATATTCTTCTCGAAACAATGGAAGAATAAATTGATTTTAATTCTGGACTGAATTCGTAAATTTTTACTAATGAATCCAATTTTTCATAACCTAGGGTAGATTTTCCTGTATTTAAATATATTAAACCTATGTAAAATTGAGACTCTTTAAAATTAGGGTTAGTAGGTTTAATAGTAATAAAATATTTCAATGCCGTATCATAGTCTTTAATTTTAAAACATGAAAATGCCAATTGAAAATTTTGGTTTTCAGTTAAATTAAATTTGGATTTATATTTTTCAAAATAGTACTTAGACTGTTTATAATTACCATTTTTAAAATTTTCTGAAGCAATATAAGGGTAATATTGAAAATCAAGAGGATAGGAATTTAAAACTAAATTTAGATTATGAATAAAATTTGAACTATTCGATATTTTATCAGAATGATCAAAATATATTTTTAATTCTAAGTCAGACGGAATTTCTTGCCATCTTAATTGATTTAAATTTTCTAATAAAGCTAAACTATCGTTTTGGATCCAATATTCTAATTGATCAGTAAAAGGGAAATTACTCTCCTCTAAACCAAAATCACCAATTCTATTTAAATAATATTGAACAGAATCTTTTTGTTTATCCTGATAAAACCACTCAAAATTTAAGGCTATATTATCGTATGTAGGACTTTCCTCTAATTTAATTTTATTGAAAACCTGAAGAAAATCTTTTCTTTTATCTAAATTCAACAAGGTTTTAGCTTGTAAAATAAGAAATTCAGGTTCATTCTGATAATTTGATTGAATCGATTTCAAATCTGTTAAGGCTTTTTCAAATAAATGATTTTTTAAATAAATTTTTGCCCTATATAATTTTAATAGTGGATCATCATTATCCTTTATTAAATTATTTATATAGTCTAAATTTCTATTTAAATCAAAAGGGTTCTTGATAGCTAAATCAGATGGAATTATTCCTCCATTAATTTTTTCTTCGGTTTGACAAGAACCCAAGAATAAACTAAAGGAAACAATAATTATAAACCAATATTGATAACTAGGGGACTTACGATCCATTCTTTTTGATAACCATTATAATTTAAACGCATTCCTAATTCAAATTCCTGAAAAAATCTAAACAAATGCAGATTAGAAGACAAATCTAATCCATAAGAATATAAATTCGAATTATTTGTTGGATAATTATCTAAAACCACATAGGCTTTATCAAAAAAGACTTTTCCCTTAAATCTTTTAAAATAAGCCAATTTACCCAATTGCCATTCTACTGAACCAATTGGAAAACTATAGGTTCCTCCTATGGAATAATTTTTATTTCCTGCGATATAAGAAATTCCTAATGGCCATCTTAAGGTAGAATTATATAAATAATTATTGACCATTTGATTTTGTGAACCTGCTCGCAATTGAATGAAATCATGTTTCATAAAACCAGGAAGATTTAATCTAAGGTTTTGAACTAAAATTTCCCCCTGAATATTTTTAGCATTTGGTAGAGATTTAACATAGTCTAAACGATAAAAAATTCCCAAACGAGAACCTAAATCCAAAAGGGACCTATTTTTAAATGACTGAAAACTAATAGTTTGAAAAAGAGATCCAAAATTACCATTTGGAAGTAATCGAATGGTTCGATATTTTAAATCATAAGAATCAGTAATGGTATGAGAATAGCCAATATTAAAATCTAAATTAGTCGCAAATGAAGAATTTGTTAGGTTTAAAGGAAAGTTGATATAACTAATTAATTTATTTTCATTCCATTGGTCAGTCAAATTCATTTCATCATTTGGGGAGTAAAAACTTGTACTTCTTTGTTTATTCACAAAGCTAAAATGAATTATTGGAAGAAATTTATGGTATGCAAAATCGATTGATTTTGAAAAATTTTGTTCGGTATAATTATAATTCAAGCCTGTTCTTAATTGCCAATTAGATAAAGAATTTGCCATTTCAATACCTATTCCAATATCATTAATATCAGATGGGGTTAAATATCCCCAAGAATATAATTTATTTAATGAACGAATAGGCTTATCAATTTGTGTATTTTCCTCAATTTTAGGTTTCGTTCTATTTTGAATAATTGGCTTAAAAACAATTTCTTGAAATTTGAAATTCTCAGTTAATTTTTTCTTGTTAACCTTCAAACCATCGGCTGTATAATTTGTCCACCAAAGTTCTCCATTTTTAGCCATTCTTGGATAATAGGAACCAAAATTTGAATGGGTAATTTGAGCTTCTTTTTTTGTTTCCACATCATAAACAAATATTTGATCAATTCGATTTATATTCTTTGAATAATAAATTTGTTGGTTATTAAAGGAAAGATATCCGATATTTTGATTTCCAAAATGTATATCTTGTGGATTTGAATCTTCGTAATAATTGATTAAACGAATCGTTTTACCACTTTCATTACTCAAGACGAAGGCTACTTTATTTTCATTAATTTGAAGGCTTGATATTTGCTCATCAAAATTAAATTTAAAAGAATAAAGGCTTTTTCTGGATATTCGATCCTTGATTCTCAATTCTGGACTTCCATCGTCTAATATTTCAACATAGGCGATTTCATTGCCTGAAGGAGATATGGCTACAGACTGTATTCTGTTAAATTTATTCCATAAACTCAATTCATTTGTTTTTAAATCAAATAGATAAATTTTTGAATAAAAAACCTTACCAAATCGGATGTCTGGTTGTATTTCAGTAAAAATAATAAGAGAATCACCCATTGAAAGATTATAATCTTCGGATCTTGGACCAAAATTCCTCAATATTTTTTCTTCTCCCTTTTCAATTTTCACCAATGCAGGTATTTTATCGAAACTGGTTCTAATAGCAATAAAATCTTCTCCATTAAGGGAAATAGGAGAATGATAATTCAGATAAATATCCTTAGATTTTGTTTTAACTTGATCTTCAGAATCAATTTCAGTACGAATATTCGAATCGTACGTCCTTCTAAAAATATTTTCAGCAGATTTATCAATAGATTGTCCAGTACCTTTTTTGATATAATGAGAAAAGGAAAAGGGAAAAATTCCTTTTTTAACAGATTCAATCCATGTATTTGTTAAAAAGTCCTCACCATAATTCTTGGCTAAGCTATCTACGATGGTTTGTCCAAAAACATAATGATTAGGAACATAATTTTTGTAAGATTGACCTATACTCTTAGAATAGGAGGGAACTCCATATTCATGCATATAGGCAATTAATGGGTTAAATGCTCCTGGATTATCGGAACGACCTAAGGGATTTAATTCAGATTCCTTATGGATGGCATCACCTTCCCAAACCCATGGGGGAATTACTAAACCAGCCCAAGCAGTAGTTATTGCTGGGCCTGCTAAAATTTTAATTAAAGGAAAGGAGTATTTTAAACTATTCTCATATTGATAAACATGTCTTAATTCATGATCTATCAAGGTGGAAAGCCAATTATTTGTACCAATCAAAGAGGGGTCTTGTGGATAAAACCCATAAAATTCTATTCTTGGATTAAAATAAGTAACAAAACCATTCGACTTATTGAAATCTCTTTGAAAAACTAAATTCCAATTTCGGCTAATAATTGGGTGATTATCTTGAATTTTTAATAAGTCGTTATTGATCGTTGTTCGAATATAATTTTGAACATTTTTTGAGGAAATAGGACTAATTATTTGAAAATGTTTGGATGAATCCAAAGAATAAATCCAATTTGTTGAAGGTTTATTTTGCTGAAAATTATATTGAACTCCTTGGGAAAATAAGGAGAAATTTAAAAGGCTGAACAATAAAAATAGACAAGTATTTTTAATTAAAACCATTTATAAATTTGTTTTACTAACCAATTTGTCTGAATAGAATAGGGTGGGTAAAGCATTTTCAATAAGTTTGTATTTTGCTTGACGACGGCTTTTTGATTGGAAAATTCTAAAAATCCAAAATGACCTCCAGACTTACCAATTCCTGAATTATTTATACCTCCAAAAGGAAGATTTTGATGTCCAAAATGGATTAAACAATCATTTATTACTGTTCCACCGCTTGAGGTATGCTTTAAAATAAAATCATTAAATTCCTTGTTTTGGGAGAAAATATAGAGTGCCAAAGGCTTTTCTTCCTGGTTGAGATATTCAACAATTTCATCCTTATTGGAATAGATGATAATCGGCAATAATGGTCCAAATATTTCCTCCTTCATTATATCCATTTCAAAATTTATATTGGATAAAAGGGTAGGAGCAATAAAATTATCCTCATCATTGCATTCTCCACCAAATTCAATTTCTGCTCCACTTGCAATAGAGGAGTCTAAAAGATTTTTTATCCTTTGAAAATGACGATTATTAATAATTCGGGCATAATCTTCTGAATTTTGAATATTCCCATAAAAATCCGTTAAAACAGATTTTAAATGAGTAATTAATTCATGATATTGTGATTTATGCACAAAAACATAATCTGGGGCAATGCAAGTTTGTCCATTATTTAAAAATTTTCCCCAAGCAATTTTTCTAGCAGAAGATTTGATATCAGCGGATTCGTGAACTATGGCTGGCGATTTACCTCCTAATTCTAGTGTAACTGAACATAAGTTCTTTGCGGCAGCACCCATCACAATTTTTCCTATTGCTGGGGAACCTGTAAAAAATATATGATTAAATTTTTGTTCAGTAAGATAGGAGGCCACTAATCCATCACCTTGAAAAACAGCTATCTCATTTGAATCAAATAAATCCTCAATCATTTTTTGAATAAAAGCAGAGGTATTCGGGCTTAATTCAGAGGGTTTGATGATAACGGCATTACCAGCTGCGATAGCCTGAACCAATGGGTTAACGGTCAAATTAAGTGGATAGTTCCAAGGAGAAATAATTAAACATAATCCTTTTGATTCAAATTGAATAAATGAGGAAGTTCCTGCAAGAACAAGTGGCGTCGATACCTTTTGAGGTTTCACCCACTCTTTAATATTTGACAATACAGAATCTATTTCATGTTTAATTCCAAATAGTTCCCCAATAAAAACTTCTGCCTTGGGCTTCTTAAAATCATTATACAGAGCCTCCATAATTTCATTCTCATGGGATTCTAAGTATTTTTTTATCGACTTTATTTTTTTTATCCTTTCTTGATAAGATGAATTTCTTAATCTTAAGATAGAATCTTTTTGAAGACTTAAGGTCTTTTTAATTTTTTCTTCTAAATTAATATCTAAACTAATCATTGATGAAGTATTTATTTAACATGAATTCTAATTTATCAAAATAATCCTTAATTGCACGAGGTTTGCTCCAAGATTTTCCTGCAGTATACCATAAACCATCACCAATATATACCGAAAAAGACTTAGAATGTTTCAATTCCTCTTCAGCCAATTCAGAATCAAATTCACCCATGAATAAATGATTCATTAATTTTTTTATTTCCACCCAACGTAAAGCCTTTACTTCCTCTTGCTCATTTAAATTATAGTGGAATAATAAATTTGCAAATGAAACTTCCCCGGTAATTTTAAGGAAATTTCCTGATTCATCTTTAAATTGAAATCCTAAAAAAAGTCCTTGCTCTATACCAGCCATTTCAAAAATTGCCTGCATTAATTCATTATAAAATTCTTCTAATCGTTGATCGACGTTTAATGGGAAATATTCATTTTTATTATTATCAACTGCGCAAAAGAAAGAAATATGATCCGGTAAATGTGGCTCTTTGTTTTGAAATTTTTCTAAATTTTGTTGAATTCTATTTTGCCAAATTTCAGGAAGAGACCCCTTCCAAGTCCAATCAGATTTTGGATTTAGACCTTGAGCGATGATATCGCCTTCTGTAAAATCTTCTCTTCCTAAAAATCTAATTTGGGCAATTGTTTCATTTTTACTTAAACATTCAATTTTTGCCTCAAAATGGTATGGAGCAGGTACATCCTGAGCAGATTCAAAATATAATTCAAATGGAAAATCAAATTTCGCCATATTTTTTTAGAGTTGAGGGAATGTCTATTTTACCATTCCATGTTTTTTCAAATTGTTTTATAAAGATAATTTTTTTTGGAAGGTATTTTTGTGGAAAATGCATTTTTAATTCATTCATTAACTTATTTTCCAATTGTTTATCAGTGGTTTCAAGAGCTAAATAGAGAATTTCCCCATATTTTTCATCCTTAAAACCAAAGAAAAAATAGGATATTGAAACCTCTATATTTTCAAAAAACTCACTCATGATTTGATCAAAAATATTTGGATGAATCTTTAAACCTCCAGAATTTATTACATGATCCTTTCGTCCTAAAATATTGAATTTATTTTTATCAATTATTTCCACAAGATCATTTGTCAAAAATGTCTTTCCTGAATCTTCAATAATGATTTCTAAGGATTCATCTGGTAAAATTTTCACTTCAATTCCAGGTAAACAGGTAAAATAATTAGAATAAACAGGTGCAATTTGTTTTAAGGCAATATGGGAAACGGTCTCCGTCATTCCATAGGTTGAAAAAATGGGTAAATTTAAATTTTGGGTTTTTGGGAGGAGTGGTAAAGGAAAGGCCGCACCTCCAATTAGAATTGCCTTTGAATTCAAAAAAATTCTTTCAAGCAATTCTTTTTTATCAAATAAATAATGCCATTGATTAGGAAGAAATGAAGCAAATTGAAAATTTTGTTTTAGGGAGGAGAGACTTTCAGATAAATCTTCTTTGGGTTCAATTAATAAAACGGAATAATTTCCGATTAATGCACGAATTAAAACCATGGCTCCTCCAACAAATTCTAAAGGAAGGTTAGATAAGGCCCAGTCTTCTTTTTCCGATTTAAAAAATTTGTTTGTTCGGTTTGCAGAATCTATTAAATCCTTTTTAGAAAATTGAACCAATTTAGGTTCTCCAGTAGATCCTGAAGATTTAAATTGAAAAATCCCATCTTCCTTCTGCCAATTTTCCCAAAGTTTTAAGGCTTTGATTTCTAAATCCGAATTAGAATCTGTTAAAACATAGAAATTAGGTGAAATTTTCCTCATTTAATTCTATTATATATTCCAAATTTAAACAAACATTCCATAACTTAGTGTGTTAATAGGGTATATTCTTATTTTAGTAGTGATGTCGAAAAATATAAATGATCCTTTTTTAAATCCGATTGATAAAACCAAGGTTGCCGAAAACCCTGGTTTATTACCTTATGCACATACTGCAGGTTCTGCTGTTATAAAACCAGATGATTTAGGAAAATTAAAAGGTCGTTCAATTTTAGCCATGCGTCAGCAAACTGATCGTCAGATGAACCAATTGTATGAGCAAATGGAAATTTTGGCAAAACAAGCAAAGGCTTTGGCAGAAAGAAAGGAAATATCTGAAAGGATATATGATGCTACTGTAGGATTTGAACCCATCATTAATGAAACCTATTACCTTTATGAAAGAGAAAATGGAGAGGATTTATTATCCTTGGTTTCTCCTGAGGAATGGGGCAGATCTTTTAAATATAGCCGATATTTGGCGAAGGTGACCTTATTAGCAGATCATACATGGGATGTAGAATTTAACTTAAAAAACTATAAAGAGGAAAAATGAAATCAAATTACGACTGGAAGACCATAAAAGAATACGAAGAAATTTTGTTTCAACAATTGGGTGGAATTGCAAAAATTTCAATTAATAGACCACATAAGCATAATGCTTTCACTCCACAGACTGTAAAAGAGATGTCTGAAGCGATGGACTATTGTAGAATGGAAGAGAGCATTGGAGTGATAATTTTAACTGGAGAGGGAGGAAAGGCATTTTGTAGTGGGGGAGACCAAAGTGTTCGTGGACATGGAGGTTATGTAGGAAAGGATCAGGTACCAAGATTAAATGTTTTGGATTTACAGAAACAAATTCGTTCTATTCCAAAACCCGTTGTTGCGATGGTGGCGGGCTGGTCTATTGGTGGTGGACACGTTTTACATGTAATCTGTGATTTAACTATTGCAGCGGAAAATGCAAAATTTGGACAAACAGGACCCAATGTCGGATCTTTTGATGGAGGTTTTGGCGCTTCTTATTTAGCAAGAATAGTAGGCCAGAAAAAGGCAAGGGAGATATGGTTTTTATGTGATCAATACAATGCTCAGGAAGCCCTAGACATGGGATTGGTTAATAAAGTTGTACCATTAGAAGATTTAGAAAAAACCACTGTTGAATGGTGTGAAAAAATATTAGAAAAAAGTCCGATTGCCCTTAGAATGTTAAAATCTGCATTTAATGCTGAATTGGATGGACAAGCAGGTATTCAGGAGTTAGCAGGAAATGCTACTTTATTATATTATTTATCCGATGAGGCTAAAGAAGGGAAAAACGCATTTTTAGAAAAAAGAAAGCCAGATTTTTCGAAATTCCCTAAGTTTCCTTGATTAAAAAAATAAAATAAAAATTATGAATTATTGGATTGTAAAATCAGAACCTTTCAAATATTCTTGGGATGATTTCGTTAAGAAGGGTAGAGATCATTGGGATGGAGTAAGAAACTACCAAGCGAGGAATAATTTAAAGGCAATGAAGGAGGGTGATTGGGTATTTTTTTACCATTCAAATGAAGGGTTAGAAATTGTAGGTATTGCAGAAGTCGTTAGAGAATCATATCCTGATCCAACAATAGACGACGAAAGATGGGTGGTGGTCGATTTAGTGCCCAAGGTTAAATTAAAAAAACCAGTTAAATTAACTACCTTGAAGGAAGATTCTCGATTAAGTAATTTAGCATTGGTAAAACATTCAAGATTGTCTGTTTCTCCGTGTACTAAAGAAGAATTTGATATAATTATAAGTTATTCGGAATAGGTTATGAAACTTAAAGGAAAATTTTATTTTTGGTTATTATTATTCGTTTCCTCAACTTCTATGATATTTGCCCAAGATCCTGCAAATAGATATGAAATAATTACAACCGATAAGGATCCAGAAATTTTTCCTATAACCCTTGGAAATAAAGGAATTGCAAATCTTGTTCATTTAGATAGGAACTTTTTTTCTCTTGAAAAATTGAATACAGATTTCAAATTAAATTGGAGAAAGACCGCAGAAATTGAAAAAAACTTGGATTTTGTTCGTCATAGCTATGATGGAAAATATATAAGTCTGTTGTTTTCCAGATATAAAACGAATTATTATTTAGTATTTAGATTCAATGTTGAAACCGGAGATTATGTCCGTTATGATATTTATTCGGTGGACAGAATGGAGATTTCAAATTTTGAAGTATTAAATAATTCAGTATTCATTGGGGGAATAGTGAATCAAGAGCCAGTTATTTTATTTACCGATTTAAATATGAAGAAAACCTTCTTATTGCCTTCGGTAGTAAGAAAAAATGCTGAGATTCAATCCATGGAATTGGATACTAAACAAGAACTAATTTATGTGACTTATTCCTTGGGTAATAAGCCTAAAAATTATCAATTGGTTGTTCGGTCTTTTGATGAAACAGGAACACAAATAGGGCAGGTTGTAATGGAGCCGAGTGATCAATATGCCTTGATGAATGCTAAAACCACACAAATTAATGATTCACTTCAGTTAATTGTAGGTACTTATGGACATAAATCTACTATTGGATCAAATAAAGGGCCTACTTCACAAGGGATGTATTTTAATTCCTTGGTAGACGGACAACCGAAAAATTCCAAAATATACAGTTTCACAAGTTTTGAGAATTTTTTCAATTTTTTGCCAGAGAAGGAAAAAAATAGAAAAGAAAAAAAGATTCAAAATAAAGCTGAAAAAGGAGAAGATTTACGTCTAGATTATAGAATGATTTTACATAATGTAATACAAAGGGATGGTAAATTTATTGTCATAGGGGAGGCCTTTTATCCTCAATATCAATACAATAATTATGGACCATATGGTAACTCATTTTTTTCGCCCTTTGGTTTTGGTTTAAGTCCTTTTTCATTATATAACCCCTTTATACCTTTAAGCAATCCATTCTTTTGGGGTTATGGTTATTATGGATTGTATTCTCCTTTTTCAAGTTATTATTCTCCATTTGGTTACCGTTCTTATGGGGGTAATTCTGCCAATGGACAGTTTAATGGATGGGTTTATACGCATGCTATTATTGCAGAATTTGATGAAAATGGAAATTTATTGTGGGATAAATGTATTGGACTTAAAAATTCAGTTGAGCCTGTCCTTAAAGAAAAAGTAGTAGTAAATTTTGACAATAAGGATATTTATTTATCCTATAATACGGATAATTCGATCATAACATTAAAAATTGTTCAAGATGATAATTATGAAATGATTAGTTCTCAACCCATTTTTGATGAAACAAAAATCGGTAGAATTAGAAGACAGGATAAACCAAGTTTAACGCATTGGTATGGCAAAAACTATATTGCCTCTGGAGTCCAGACATTGGTAGACGGCGAGGGTAAGCGAAGCGTTTTTTACCTAAATAAAATTGAAATAGATTAAATTAAGAAAGTCCTTTTCTTGAAATTAACGTATTTTTCATCAAGGATATGATTGTCATAGGACCAACACCTTTTGGTACAGGTGTAATATAACCAGCCTTTTCAACAGCCTCGTCAAATTTCACATCACCTTTAAGGGCAAAACCTGATTTCTTCGTAGAATCTTCTACTCTTGTAAGCCCTACGTCAATTACTACAGCACCAGGCTTTATAAATTCTCCAGTAATGAATTCAGGTATTCCTAAAGCTGCAATTAATATATCAGCTGAAGCGCAAACTTCAGGAAGATTTTTTGTTCTAGAATGGGTTAAAGTTACTGTAGCATTTCCATAAGGATGATTCCTTTGCATTAGAATTGACATTGGTAAACCCACAATCTGGGATCTTCCAACTACCACACAATGTTTCCCAGAGGTTTCAATTTTATAATATTCCAATAATTCTAAAACACCTTGAGGAGTAGCTGAAATAAAAGCTGGAAGTCCTTTTGCCATTCTTCCAATATTAATAGGATGGAAGCCATCTACATCCTTTTTAGGATCTATGGTTTCCATTACCTTATCTGGATTAATATGCTTAGGAAGAGGAAGTTGAACAATTAATCCATCTAAATTTGGATTATCGTTAATCTTTTTCACTTCATTTAATAAATCTTCTTCTGAAATTGATGGATCAAAACGTAATAGGGTAGAATCAAAACCTAATTGCTCACAAGATTTCACTTTATTAGCCACATAGGTTTCTGATGCACCATTATTACCAACTAAAATAGCAACCAAATGAGGAGGACGAGAACCATCCTTTGTAATTTCCTTTACCTCTTCCGCAATTTTCAATTTTAAATCCTCTGCAACTGCCTTACCATCAATTATTACTGCCATAAAAATTAAATTTAGTATTTGAATACCTTCCCCTGAAGTTTATTGAATTAAGAACCTAATTCCAAACATTTTTCCAAAGTTAATTCTTCTGGAACAATTTCTTTAGGAATTTTTATATTTCTTTTTCCAATTTGAATATAAGGTCCATATCGGCCATTTAAAACTCTGACATTCTTATTTTCCTCAAATTCTTTAATAATATTATTTGACTCAGTCTTTCTTTTGGCCTCAATTATTTCAATAGCTTTCGCTAAATCGATTTCTTCTAATTTTAGACCTTTAGGTAAAGAATAATATTTATTTAAGTGCTTTACATATGGGCCAAATCTTCCTTTTCCAGGACTTACCTCAGCACCTTCAAATTCTCCTAAAATTGAATTAGATTCAGCCTGTTTTGCTTGGTTTAATACTGCAACTGCTTCTTCAAAGCTAATCGTGTAGGGATCTAATTCCTTTGGAAGTGATGTAAATTTTTTATCATATCGAATATAAGGACCATATTTTCCTTCTCCAATTACAAGTGGAAGTTCCTCAAAAATTCCTAATTCACGGGGAAGTTTTGGGCGTTCAAAAAGAATAACAGCTTCCTCTAAGCTAATAGATGCAATATTTTTTCCTTTCGGAATATTCACATAGATAGGCTTAGTTTCTTCATCACCGTCACCCAATTGAACATAAGGACCAAATTTTCCGATTTTAGCATAAATAGGTTCTCCATTTTCTGGATGATTCCCTAAAACTCTTACAGAACCAGTTTCATTTCTTTTAACGGATTCTGAATCCTCAATTGCTTGGTGGAAATTGGAATAAAAATTCTTAATCATTTCCGTCCAACCTAATTTCCCTTGTGCGATTTCATCAAATTCAGATTCCATTTCAGCAGTGAATTTGAAATCAACTACCTCTTTAAAATTTCCCTTTAGAAAATCTGTTACAACAATACCAATGGAAGTTGGAAATAATTTACCTTTTTCAGCACCAAAATTCTCTTTCTCAAGGTTTCTATCTAGGGTATTATTTGAATCTAAAGTAAGTTTGATAATTTCCCTTGTATGTGGATCTCTATCCTCTTTGAGCACATATTCTCTTTTGATAATTGTAGAAATAGTAGGAGCATAAGTAGAAGGTCTACCGATACCCTTTTCTTCCAAAGCTTTTACCAAGGAGGCTTCGGTATAGCGAGCAGGAGGTCTAGAAAAACGCTGATTTGCTATTAATTTATTTAAATTAAGAATCTCTCCAATGGATAATGGAGGAAGCATATCTTTGTTTTCATCCTCTTCTTCATTGTCATTTCCCTCCAAATAAACCTTTAAAAAACCTTCAAACTTAATAACCTCACCTTCTGCAATTAAAATTTCATTGTTTTTATCGTTTTGGATATAAGCTAAGGTTTTTTCAATTTGGGCATCTTCCATTTGTGAGGAAATTGCTCTTTTCCAAATTAAATCGTATAACCTTTTTTCACGTGAATCTCCATTGATTTTATCTTGGGAAAAATCTGTTGGGCGAATAGCTTCGTGTGCTTCTTGTGCGCCTTGAGATTTAGTTTTAAAATTTCTAGTTTTTGAAAATTTCTCTCCATAATTCTGAACGATAGCAGATTTTGCATTATTCAAAGCATCTACAGAAAGGTTGATAGAGTCAGTTCTCATATAGGTAATTTTACCTGACTCATATAATTTCTGTGCAATTTGCATGGTTGATGCCACAGAATACCCCAGTTTGCGGGCTGCTTCTTGTTGAAGAGTGGATGTTGTAAATGGAGCAGCCGGAGATTTTTTCGATGGTTTTTTCTCTAAATTCTGAATAGAGAATTTTGCACCTTTACAAGATTCCAAAAATGCCTGAGCCTCTTGTTCTGTTGAAAAATTCTTTTTCAATTCGGCTTTTAAGGTTTTATTTCCTGGAAGATTGAATAGGGCAGAAACCTTAAAATAAGATTCTGAATTGAATCCATTAATTTCCATTTCTCTTTCAACCACCAAGCGAACAGCAACAGATTGAACTCTACCTGCAGATAGTCCTCTTTGAACTTTTTTCCAAAGAACTGGGGAAAGTTCAAAACCAATAAGGCGATCCATTACTCTTCGAGCTTGCTGAGCATTTACCAAATCCATATCAATTTTTCTTGGATTGGTAATAGCCTGCGTGATGGCAGATTTAGTAATTTCTCTAAAAACGATACGTTTAGTATCGGCTTTTAAACCTAAGGCCTCTATTAAATGCCAAGAAATGGATTCTCCCTCACGGTCGTCGTCCGTTGCAAGCCAAACTTCTTTATCTTTTGATGCAGACTTTAATTCCTTTACCAATTTCTGCTTATCGGCAGAGATTACATATTTAGGTGTGAAATTATTTTCTATATCTATGGCAGTATCTCCTTTTGTTGGAAGATCTCTTACATGACCATAGGATGATTTAACCATAAAATCAGAACCTAGGTATCCTTCAATGGTCTTTGCTTTTGCAGGAGACTCAACTATTACTAAATTTTTCGCCATATGCTTTAAAATTTTTAGAGCATCAAAGATAAATGCATTTTTTTGAAAATGTCCAATAAATTTAGTGGTAAAATGTAAATTCAAATTAACTGATTATCCTTTATATTTTATAAAATATAAATATTTAGAGAAAAAAAAATCTTTTATAAGGATTAGTTGATAATTTATAGTCTTATTCGAAAGAAAATATTATTTTTGCCGTGAAATTTTAAAATTTAAAATTATAAATTAATAGTTATTATGGCTTTTGACATAGAAATGATCAAAGCTGTCTATGAAAGATTTCCATCTAGAATAGAAGCAGCAAGAAAACTAACAAACAAACCTTTAACCCTTACAGAAAAGATTTTATATAGTCACCTTTGGGAAGGAAACGCAACAACAGCCCATGAAAGAGGAAGCTCTTATGTGGATTTTGCACCTGACAGGGTAGCTATGCAGGATGCAACTGCTCAGATGGCTTTATTACAATTTATGCAAGCTGGTCGTCCGCAAGTAGCAGTTCCATCTACTGTTCACTGTGATCACCTTATTGAAGCCAAAGTTGAATCAGGAACGGATTTAAAAGTAGCTGTAGATAAAAATAAAGAAGTTTATGATTTCTTATCCTCAGTTTCAGACAAATATGGTATTGGATTCTGGAAGCCAGGTGCTGGAATTATTCACCAGGTGGTTTTAGAAAATTATGCATTTCCTGGCGGAATGATGATTGGTACGGATTCTCATACTGTAAATGCAGGAGGATTAGGAATGTTGGCAATTGGTGTTGGTGGTGCTGATGCATGTGATGTAATGGCCGGATTAGCTTGGGAATTGAAATTTCCAAAATTAATTGGTGTTAAATTAAAAGGAAAATTAAATGGTTGGACTTCTCCAAAAGATGTAATTCTTAAGGTTGCGGGTATTCTTACTGTGAAAGGTGGAACTGGATGTATTGTTGAATATTTCGGAGAAGGTGCAACATCTATGTCATGTACAGGAAAGGGAACTATTTGTAATATGGGTGCTGAAATTGGAGCAACAACTTCAACCTTCGGTTATGATGAATCTATGGCAAAATATTTAGCTTCAACTGGTAGAGCAGATGTAGCTGAATTAGCCAATGGAATCAAGGAGCATTTAACAGCTGATCCAGAGGTTTATGCAAATCCAGAAAAATATTTTGATCAGGTAATTGAAATAGATTTAGATACTTTAGAACCACATTTAAATGGTCCATTTACTCCAGATTTAGCTACTCCTATTTCTAAAATGAAGGAAATGGCTGAAAAGAATGGATGGCCAACAAAAGTTGAGGTGGGATTAATTGGTTCTTGTACAAACTCTTCCTACGAAGATATTTCTAGAGCAGCATCTCTTGCAAAACAAGTGGCTGAAAAAGGTTTAAAAACTAAAGCTCAATTTACCATTACTCCAGGTTCGGAGCAAGTTCGTTATACAATTGAAAGAGATGGTTTTATTGATACATTCCACAATATTGGTGCAACAGTATTTTCAAATGCTTGTGGACCATGTATTGGACAATGGGCTAGACCAGGAGCGGAAAAAGGAGAAAAGAATACCATTGTACATTCATTTAATAGAAACTTTGCAAAAAGAGCCGATGGTAACCCAAATACCTACGCATTTGTAGCTTCTCCAGAATTAGTAACTGCCTTGGCAATTGCAGGTGATTTATCCTTCAATCCATTAACGGATACTTTAGTAAATGAAAAAGGAGAGAATGTAAAATTGGAGGCTCCAATAGGAGATGAGTTACCAGCAAAAGGATTTGCTGTTGAAGATGCAGGTTATCAAGCCCCAGCAGAAGATGGATCTAAAGTTGAAGTAATTGTTTCACCAAGTTCGGATAGATTACAATTATTAGAACCATTTAAGGCTTGGGAAGGAACAGATATTTCAGGATTAAAATTATTAATCAAAGCAAAAGGTAAATGTACCACCGATCATATTTCTATGGCAGGTCCTTGGTTGAAATACCGTGGACACCTAGATAATATTTCCAATAATATGTTAATTGGAGCTGTTAATTTTTACAATGAAAAAACGGATAACGTTAAAAATCAACTAACAGGAGAATATGGACCAGTACCTGCTACCCAAAGAGCTTATAAATCAGAAGGGATTGGGACAATTGTAGTAGGAGATACTAACTACGGTGAAGGTTCCTCAAGAGAGCATGCAGCTATGGAACCAAGACATTTAGGTGTAAGAGCTGTATTAGTTAAATCCTTTGCAAGAATTCACGAAACGAATCTTAAAAAGCAAGGAATGTTAGCATTAACCTTTGCAAACGAGTCAGATTATGATAAAATTCAGGAAGATGATGAAATTGCAATTTTAGGATTAACTTCATTCTCTCCAAATAAAGCCTTAACAATTGAATTAAGCCATAAAGATGGTTCAAAGGAAAGTTTTGAAGTAAATCATTCCTATAATGAACAACAAATTGAATGGTTTAAGGCAGGAGGAGCTTTGAATATTATTCGTGCTTCTGTAAAATAATAAAAAATTGATTTTGTTATAAGGTGCAATTTTTCTAATTTTGCACCTTATTCATTTATAGCGTTATTCTAAAATGGCTTCATTAAATCCTGTAAAAATATTTTCTGGTGAAAATTCCAGATATTTAGCTGAGAAAATTGCTAAATATTATGGAAAGGAACTAGGAAAGTCAACAACTTTGCATTTTTCAGATGGTGAATTATCACCAAGTTTCGATGAATCTGTTCGTGGATGCGATATATTTATCATCCAATCTACTTTCCCTCCAACTGATAATTTAATGGAATTATTATTATTGGTGGATGCTGCAAGAAGAGCTTCTGCTCATAAGGTTACAGTTGTAATACCTTATTTTGGATATTCTCGTCAGGATAGAAAAGATCGTCCAAGAGTAGGTATCGGAGCAAAATTAGTAGCGAATTTGTTAACTGCAGCAGGAGCGGATAGATTAATGACAATTGATTTACATGCTGGACAAATACAAGGTTTCCTTGATTTCCCAGTGGATCATTTGGAAGGAACAGCGATTTTCGTTCCACATTTAAAATCCTTGAATTTAGATAATATTGTTTTCGCTTCACCAGACGTAGGAGGTGTGGTAAGAACAAGAAATATGGCTAAATTTTTCAATGCAGAAATGGTTATTTGTGATAAGCATAGAAAAAGAGCCAATGAAATTGCTTCCATGCAATTAATAGGAAATGTAGAAGGAGCGAATGTGATTCTTGTAGATGATTTAATAGACACAGGAGGAACTTTATGTAAGGCTGCTCAATTATTAATGGACAATGGTGCTTTATCAGTAAGAGCGATCGTAACACATCCTGTATTATCTGGAAAAGCATATGAAAATATCAATAATTCAATGCTAACAGAATTAATCGTTACGGATACGATTCCTTTGAAAGAAAAGAGTCCGAAAATTAAAGTATTATCGGTATCTGAATTATTTGCAAATGCGATAGGAAGAATTAGAGATCATGAATCTATAAGTTCTTTATTTATTAGAAATTAATTAATTATTTATAAACTGTTTTCAGGGGATAACGAAAGTGAAAGACTGAAGACCTAAACTCAATTCAAATGAAAAAACTTGAGATTGTAGGGTATAAAAGAGCGAATCTCGGTACCAAAGGATCGAAAGACCTAAGAAGCGAAAGCTTAGCGCCATGTGTTTTATATGGTGGAAAAGAACAAGTACATTTTGCAGTTCCAATGATTTTATTCAGGGATCTGATTTATTCTTCAGACGTACATGAAGTAGAATTAAACATTGAAGGAACAATTTATCGTGCTATTTTAAAAGATGCACAATTTCACCCTGTCAATGAAATGATTTTACACGTAGATTTCTTAGAAGTTGTAAAAGGAAAGCCAATTAAAATTGACGTACCAATTAGAACAAAAGGAACATCTCCAGGTGTATTAAAAGGGGGTAAGGTAGTTCAGAAATTAAGAAAATTAACTATCAAAGGAGATATCGATGATATTCCTGATGAAGTAATTGCTGATATTTCAAAAGTAGGTTTAGGCCAAACTTTAAAAGTTGGAAAATTAAAAGTTCCAAATTGTGAAATTATCAATTCTGAAAGAAATCCAGTTTTATCTATTGAAGTTCCAAGAGCATTAAGAGGTAAAGCTACAGAAGATGAAATTTCTGATGAAGAAATTACTGAAGAAGAAGGTTCATCTGAAGCTACAGAAGCACCAGCAGAATAAATTCCTTCTACTTGATAGAAATTTAAAAGGCCTTGAGAAATCAAGGCTTTTTATTTTGAAAATATTTAAATAAATTCGACTTATGAAAAAACACCTAACCAGAAAATCGAATTTACCAAGTAAAATCCTTTTCAGTTCTTTCCCTTTAATTTTTTTAATTATTTTAATTAGTTGTAGTAAAATGAATTATTCATTAAAATTAGAAATGAAGGATACCCCATTATCCGTTGTACAACAAATACCCGCCAATCAGAAAGGAAGAGAAAAAAATGTATTATATCTTTCACCGCGTATTATTGAGAAAGAGGAATTTAATTCAAAAGAATTAAATATTTTACTTGATAGCATGTATTCAGTGATGAGAGATAAGGCAGGGGTTGGGATAGCAGCAAATCAAATAGGCAAAAGATTACAAATATTTATTATTGAGGCAAAATCTGATAATCCACGTTATAAGGTTTTGGGAGAAGTAAAAAAACAAATATTTATTAATCCTAAAATTACCAAGGTCTCAGAAAATAAAAAGAATTTCTGGCATGGTTGTTTAAGTGCGAATGGAGAAAAAAGAGGAAATGTTGCAAGTTATGAATGGTTGGAATACGAGAGTTTAAATGAAAATGGAGAAAAAATCATAGGTAAACTAGATGGTTTTGGGGCAGTAATCTTTCAACATGAATTTAGACATTTAATGAATGGTACTTATATGGATATTGCGAAGGAATTTATGGCAAAGCCAGAATTGGATGAAGGAATAAATTCAGGTAAAATACCTTTTTTTGGGGATGCTCCAGAAAATCTTCCCCTATTGATTCAAGGCTATCAGATTGGAGAAAGTCTGGAAGAATTTCATAAACGAAAAGAAAAAGAATAAAGTTTAGCAAATAAAAAACCCAAGAAAATATCTTGGGTTTTTTACTTAATATAAATAGATTTTACTATTCATTTATTTCTTCCACAACTTCTACATTATCTGCAGCATCTTCAATTACGATTACTTCCTCAACAGGAGTAGGTTCAACAACAGTGACCTCATCCACATTGATTCCATTGATATATGGAGCAATTACTAAAGAGACAATCGACATTAATTTGATTAAGATATTCATAGAAGGACCGGATGTATCTTTGAATGGATCACCAACCGTATCACCTGTTACTGCTGCCTTATGAGGCTCAGAACCTTTTTTATATGGTTTTCCTTCAATTTCTACACCTTTTTCAAATGATTTCTTAGCATTATCCCAAGCACCACCAGCATTCGACTGGAAGATACCCATTAATACTCCTGAAACCGTTACACCTGCTAATAAGCCCCCTAATACTTCTGGACCCATAGTAAATCCAACAATTACTGGAA
>CAZVFE010000011.1:0-32020 GCA_964626405.1 uncultured Cytophagales bacterium
GCATTGTCAATTTTAATATTACCAATTACTTCAACCATTTTTGCAACTTGTTCTTTGGAAGCGTTTCCATTTCCTGTAACAGATAATTTTATTTTTTTCGGCTCATATTCGGTTACTGATATTTTTTTATTGAAAGCTATTCCCATGGTTAGTCCTTGAACCCTTCCCAATTTTAGCATGGATTGAATATTTTTTCCAAAAAATGGTGATTCAATTGCTATTTCGTCTGGTAAAAATTCATCAATTATCCCATTCAATCTTTCATGAATTTTGATGAATTTTTCTCCCTGGGTTGCATATTTTTTTAGATTTAAAACACCATATTGAAGAATAGTTAAATTTTTTCCATTAATTTTGATTAGGCCATAACCTAGAATATTGGTTCCTGGGTCAATTCCTAGGATAATTTTTTCCGCTTTATTTTGTTTGAATTCGTTCATATGATATTCCACCAAATACCGCCTTTCATACCAAAAATTTTTCCAAAATTTATCTGGGAAAAGCCAAGTTTTACCTCAAATATAAAAACAATTTATTTAACATTTGATGATGGACCTACTCCAGAGGTTACAGATTTTGTATTAAATCAATTAAATCAATTTGAGGCAAAGGCTAGTTTTTTTTGTATAGGCAAAAATATCCAAGAAAATCCAGAGATATTTGAGAGAATAATTCAAAATAAACATAGTATTGGAAATCATACATTCAATCATTTAAATGCATTTAAATTTCCTAAACAGACCTATGAAGAGAATTTTTTTAAATGTGAAAAAGAAATTCAAAAATTCAATGTTCAATCCATAGGTTTTCGTCCACCCTATGGTAGATTTACTCCGTATATTTATCAGGAATTAATTCATCATAAGCCAATAATAATGTGGTCAGTTTTAACGGGAGATTATGATAAAGCTCTAAATCCTTTAAAAGCTTATGAAAAAATTATTAAGAATTTAAAAGATGGAGATATTATTGTCTTTCATGATTCCGTAAAGGCTTATAAAAATTTATCCGTAATTTTACCCAAAATTTTAGCCTTTGGAAAGGATAATTCCTTCCAATTTAAAGCATTATGATCGATACCCACGCACATTTATATGATGAATCCTTTAAAGGAGAAATTGATTTAACTATTAAGGAAATTAAAGATTCAGGAGTAGAACAAGTTTGGTTACCTAATTGTGATTCTGAAACCTGGCCAGATCTTTGGAATTTATATCAAGGAAATAAGGAGTTTTTAAGGCCAATGGTTGGCCTACATCCTACTTATGTAAAGGAAAACTACCAATCGGAATTGTCTTTTGTTGAAGCAACTTTGGAAGAATTTCGTCCAGAAATTTTGGCTATTGGCGAAATCGGATTGGATTATTATTGGGATACAAGTTTTAAAAATGAGCAAATTGAGGCATTTGAAATTCAATCTAATTGGGCGATAGAACATCATTTATGGATTGATATTCATTGTAGGAAAGCCTATTCAGATCTAATTCATATACTTTCAAAGTCAGAATTTAATCAATTGTTCGGAATTTGTCATTGTTTTTCTGGAGATTATAGAGAAGCACATAAATTAGTAGATTTGGGTTATTATTTAGGAATTGGCGGGGTGATTACTTTCAAAAATACTAAATTGTTTGAATCTATTAAGGATATTCCTTTAAATAGAATTTTACTAGAAACAGATGCACCTTATTTAAGTCCAGACCCCTATCGCGGAAAACAAAACAATCCAAAATATATTCCTTTAATTGCTCATAAACTTGCAGAATTATATAAGGTAGATATTGAGGAAATTATTGCAACTACCAACAATAATGCATCTATTTTGAGGAATTATTCAGCTTATTAATTAAAGGGATTATTTCTTCGTACCATTGAACCATTTCAACGATTTTAGATTGGACAATAGGATTTTTCGATTCAATTAATTTTTCAATATTACCCTGTCCTACAATTTTTCCATTGTGCATAATTCCAATGCGGTCACTCCATTTCAATACATCCCCCATTTCATGGGAAATTAATAAACAAGGAATATTCAAATCTTTCACCAAATGAATAATCAAGGAACTTAACTCCTTTTTTTGTCCTGGATCAAGCTGAGAAAAAGGTTCATCCAAAACCAGGCATTCAATGGGTCTTGAAACGACCTCCAAGATTGCCAATTTCTGACGCTCTCCTCCAGATAAAGATTGTATTTTCGTATTTAAAAGGCTTTTAAGCTTAAATTCTTTAATAGCTTTTTGAATTTTTTTCTCTTGAATTAGAATTTTTTCAAATTGATAGACATATTTAAGAAATTCTAAAACAGTATGATGGGGATTAAAAATTAAACTTTGGGGCACATATCCAAATTCATCGTAAAACTTCATCAAACCTTCCTTAAAAATTTCTTTCCCATTTATGTTTAACTCGAAGTCTGTATAGGGAGTTTTTCCTACCATAATTTTTGCTAAACTACTTTTACCCGACCCTGAACGACCAATTAGAGAAAAAATTTCCCCATTTTTAATTCTTAAATTTATTCCAGAAATGGAAAAATTATTATTAATTTTATACGAATCTATTTTAATTTTTAACATCTAAACCTAAATAATATGCTTTTATGTGGAATCGACCTAGGTACATCCTCCATTAAAGTTAGTATAGTTAATGCTTCTAACCAAAAACTTGTACATAGTGTTTCCTATCCAGACAAAGAAAATGAAATAATTTCTCCGGAAGTTGGTTGGGCAGAACAAGATCCTAACCATTGGTGGTATTGCATAAAAGAAGGCATAAAAAGAGCAAATTCCTCTGGAAAATATAATCCTCAAGATATATTATCTATTGGTATTTCTTATCAAATGCATGGTTTAGTTCTTGTAGATAAAAATAATGAAGTTTTAAGGAATTCGATTATTTGGTGTGATTCGAGAGCTTCGAAATATGGGGAGAAAATGACTTCAGATTTAGGAGAAGAATTTTGTTTATCACATTTATTGAATTCGCCTGGAAATTTTACTGCTTCTAAATTAGCTTGGGTAAAAGAAAATCAACCCGAATTGTTTGAAAGAATTAAATATGTACTATTACCTGGAGATTTCATTTCATATAAATTTACTGGGGAATATACAACGAGTTCCTCTGCCCTTTCTGAAGGTATTTTATGGGATTTTAAAAATAATTCAATTTCAAATGAATTGTTGGATCAGGCAGGTTTCTCAAAAAATATTTTTCCTCCTATTTATCCTGTATTTAGTAATCATGGGAATTTAAGTACATCAATTGCCCAAGAATTAGGCTTAACCACTAAAGTGGTAATAGGATATAAAGCTGGAGATCAACCAAACAATGCGCTTTCTTTAGGGGTTTTAAACCCCGGTGAAATTGCTACCACAGCAGGTACCTCGGGTGTAGTTTATGGAGTTGCAGAAGAATTGAAATATGATAATCAACATAGAGTAAATTCCTTTGCCCATGTAAATCATTCAAATCAGCAAACAAGAATTGGTGTTTTAATGTGTATCAACGGCACAGGGATAATGAATCGTTGGGTTAAAGATACTTTTTTCCCTTCCAGTTCCTATCCGGATTTAAATAAATTAGCCTCCCAAAGCCCTATTGGTTCAAAGGGAATTCAAGCTTATCCATTTGGAAATGGTTCGGAAAGAATCTTTTTAAATAAAACTATAGGAGCCCATTTAATGAATTTAGATTTGAATAGGCACAAGAATAGCGATATTATTCGTGCTAGTCAGGAAGGCATTGCCTTTTCATTAGTATATGGAATGGAATTAATGGGAAATGCGGGGATTATTCCTAAAGAAATGCGTGCGGGTTTAGCAAATATGTATTTAAGCGAAGTATTTACTGAAACGATTGTAAATGCATCTGGTATACCTGTAAAATTGATGAATGCAGATGGGGCTTTTGGGGCAGCATTAGGTTCAGGAGTAGCTATTTCAATTTTCAATTCTCCAGAGCAAGCAACAGAATCTATTGAAATAAATAAGATAGTTGAACCTCAAAAAGACAATTTATCCGTAACTAAGGATGCATATAATAAATGGAAGGAAGAAATGAAAAAAATTATTTAAAGTTGGCTAATTCATTAATTCTTGAATTTTCAAAATGATTATCTCCAGGTTGTTTAAAAATAATATTTAACATTGCCTTTCCTAATTTGGTGGTAGTAGTAACATTTTTTGATAATTTAAATAAAGGAAAAAAAGGTTTAAGAATAATATAGGCTGTATTATATAATTTTGTTTTAGATTTTATGCCTTTTTCTGGAATAATAATTCCAGGCCTAAAAGCAAAAGAAGATTTAAATCCTTTATTTAAAATATAATTTTCAGTTTTCCCTTTAATTCTAGCCCACATTATTTTCCCTTTTTCAGAACTATCTGTTCCTGAGCCAGAAATATAGCTAAATTGAGAATTAGGGTTTAATTCATAAAGTTTGTCAGCAAATTCCTTAACAATATCGAAGGTAAGTTTATTAAATTCTGCTTCCTTTAAACCAACAGAACTTACTCCCATGCAAAAAATACAGGCATCTATGTCATTTAATTCATCTTTAATTGATGAAATATTTTGAAAATCATCATGAATAATTTCTTTAATTTTAGGATGAACTATTCCAATACTTTTTCTATTTATCAATTTAATATGAGAAATTCGTTCATCAATTAATGCTTCTAATAAGACTCCTTTACCTACCATTCCGGTGGTGCCTGTAATTAATATATTCATTTTAAAACTTTTTTATTCCTCTGAAGTATCAAATTCCTCTTCTTCCTCTAATTCAATGGTTCCCTCCAATAATTCAACACTTTGAGATGTAGGTAATTCTTCCACTTTTTTTAATTTAGATAACATCATTTTCGATCTTGTTCCTACTAAATTATCCAGTTCTTTATTTGCTTCACTAATTTTTTTCTGAGCTTTTTCTAAAACACCACTAAATTTACCAAATTCAGATTTCACAGCCCCTAATATTTGCCATACTTCACTACTTCTTTTTTGTATCGCTAAGGTTTTAAAGCCCATTTGAAGACTATTTAGCATAGCTGCAAGTGTCGTAGGTCCTGTAATAATAATTTTATATTCTCTTTGAAGGGTGGCCACTAATTCAGGTTGTCTTACAACTTCTGCAAATAATCCTTCAATAGGTAAAAACATGATACCAAAATCTGTGGTATGAGGTGGATCTATATATTTATCCCTTATATCTTTGGCGAATTTTTTGATGCTTTGCGCCAAGGATTTATTTGCGTTTTCAATTCCAACAGTATCTCCAACTTCATAAGCTGTTTGTAATCTTACATAGTCTTCTTGAGGGAATTTTGCATCTATAGGTAAATAAATCTCCTTTCCTTGGTCATCCTTTCCTGGAAGTTTAATGGCAAATTCAACATGATCATTCGAACCTTGTTTGGTTTTTACGTTCATTTCATATTGTTCAGGCGCCATTATTTGTTCTAAAATATTTCCCAATTGAATTTCACCTAATACCCCACGCGTTTTTACATTACTTAAAACCTTTTTCAGATCGCCTACACCATTGGCTAAATTCTGCATCTCCCCTAAACCTTTTTGAACTGCCTCTAATCTTTCACTGACAATTTTAAAGGATTGCCCTAATCTTTCCTCAAGGGTTTTATGCAATTTTTCATCTACTGTTTCTCTCATTTTCTCCAATCTTTGTTCAGTAGATTTGACTAAATCATCTTGTTTGGTGGCCATTGCATCAAATTTTTGCTTTTGAAGTTCATTGAACTCCCGAACATTCTGAGAAAATATTTCACCAAAGTTTTTCAAAGAGACCGTCAGTTCCTCTCTATTTTCCTTTGCATTCTTATTTAATCCCTCACTAATTTGATTAAGTTTTTCTTCTAATTTTTGAGTTAATTTATCCAAACCGGCAGAAAGCTCTTCTCTATTTTCTTTTAATGCGGAAGAAAGTTCGATTCGATTTTCTTTTAATTCCGTTTGCAATAAGGCTCTCATCCCATCTATAATGGATTCAGGATTATTTTTTTGACCTTTTACATATAAAAGTATTAAGACTATAAGGCAAACGCCGATAAGAAATAAAGTAATAATTTCCATATAATTTTAATTAGTGTGATTGTATAAATTTAGGCAAAAAAAATCGGGAATAGAACTAAAATTTAGTTTATTCCCGACTGTACCCAGAGCCGGAGTCGAACCGGCACGGGATTGCTCCCACGGGTGTTTGAGACCAGCGCGTCTACCAATTCCGCCATCTGGGCATGGCAATTTTGAGATGCAAATGTAATGGTAAATAATTAATTTACCAAGAATTATTTATTCGTATCGTAAAGATTCTACGGGGTCAAGGGCTGCTGCTTTTTTGGCAGGATAAATTCCAGAAAATAAACCTACTAAAACACAGACAATTAAGCCCAATATCATCCAATCCCACGGAATTATAAAACTCGAATTTCCTTCACTTATTCCAGAGGCGATAAGATTACCTATAGGAATAGCAAATATAAATCCACCAAGTGCTCCAATGATACAGATAATGATAGCTTCTATTAAAAATTGAAAAAGAATTTTATTCGGTGTGGCCCCTAAAGACTTTCTAATACCGATTTCTCTTGTTCTTTCAGTTACAGACACCATCATTATATTCATTAGGGCTATTGATGCACCTAATAAAGTAACAAAACCAATGATATAACCCCCTATTCTTAAACCTCCAGTGATTGACTCAAAACTTTCAGCTACTGCATCTGCTTTTTCAAGAATAAATGAATCCTCCTCTCCTATTTTATCCATTCTAACCATTCGCATGACTCCTCTTGCTTCTTCCATAAAATCATCCAGAGAGGTTATATTTTCGGAGGAAGTTGTAATATCAAAAGTTAAAGTTCTTCCCGCAGCTAAATTTCTTCCTGTTTCTAAAGGTACCCAAACAACTCGGTCATTTCCTCCGCCCATGGTATTCCCCTTCTTTTCCAATATACCGATAACCTTTAAATTTAAACCACTTACACTTATTTCTTTATCCAATGGAGATTTACCATTAAAAATTTCTGTAACAATGTCCTGACCAAGTATACAAACTGTACGACTATTTTCAATTTCACTTCGATTAAAATATCTGCCTTCACCTATTTTAAACCCCTTAATTGAAAGATATTTATCATCTACTCCATAAATAGAGGTATTAGGATTGGTTTTATTTGATTCAAATTTAACAATTGCACTTCCTGTTACCCTTGAACTCAAAGTAACATTCCCTTTTTTAGAAAATTCTTGCTTATATCGCTTGGCTTGATGGTATGAAATCTCAGGAAATCTCTTTCTTTGTCGACCATTATTCCGCATATCTCTAGGTTCTTGGTTTCTTATATCGAATGAATTTGCTCCTAAACTAGAAAAAGAATTATTTACAGAACTTTGAATTCCATCTATTGCAGTTAATATTCCAACTAAAGAGGTTATTCCAAAAGAAATAATTAATGCGGTAAGAACTGTTCTTAATTTATTTCCTTTTATCGATCGAATACCTTCTAATATATTTTCTTTAATATTCATTTACAGAAATTATTTTGATTAAGCAATTTATAAAGGATAAACAAGAAAACTAAACCATACAAGTATAGAATCTGCCTTTAATCATAAAATCAGATAAATAGATTGAAAAAGGCTGAGAAAATAATTGAAAGGGTGATTATTAACATCATCGCTTTGGTCAAACTTGTTCTTTTCTCTAATAATTCAATGAATAAACCAGAAATTGGGATTAAGAATAAAATTGACGAGGCATTTGTCGCTAGAAATCCAATCAATAATAGATAAAGAAAATCTTTTTGTCGAGCAAGAAACAATAATATGAGGCTGGGTAATACTAAGGATGAAAGAAAGGCTAAATTTTGTAATTGGAAAATTTCCGTAAACGCGGTATTTCGATGATCTATATTCATCAAAATTGGATAATAAATAATCAAAGCAAATACCGAATGAAGAATAAATTTAAAATAGAAATTTCTTTGTTTAATTAGGGTGAAAATAAATATTATTAATAATGCAGGCAATAAATTTTGGAAGTTAGAATCATTTGAAATACCTATAATTATAGTCAGAATTAAAAGATATATATTTCTTAAATTGAATTCTTCATATAAACCAACCAAGAAATAGAGTGCTACAGCCAAATAGGCATTGGTGAAAATTTCGGGATTATAAAAAATGGTATCGTGTAAAAATGTAGGAATAAAAAAACAGATAAAACTAGTAATTAAACGTGTTTTTTTTGAAAAATTCAATTTCTTGGTGATACCATAAATGGCAATTCCGTTAATTAAAAATGCCAAAATATAATGAAATCTAAACCATCTTAAATTTAAATTATTGAATAAATGTGGGAAAATTTCAAATGAATTGATGTCTTTAGTAGGGTAATCAATTTTTAAATCAAATGGATTTATTGAATAGAATAAACCTAATTGAACAGATTGAATAAAAATAAAAGAACCAAAAAATAATAGGGCGATTAGTTTATCAAAAATGCTTAGGGAGATGAATTTTTCGTGGAAAGTCTGAATATTTCTACCAACTAATTTAAAGGCGGAAGTACTTTTTGATGGAATTTTCAAACTTGAAAAATTTAAAAATATATGGAAAGCCCCAGCAATTAAAACAGAAGCTAGAACCCAAAATCCTTTTTTTGATTCAAGATTTAAAAAATTCAGTAAATTTTCAGAAGTTAATATGATTCCTGAATAGGAAATAAAAAAAAGCATAAAAAGCTCCTCAAAGGTTTTATTAGAGATTTTTGATGCCAACCGAAGGTTTATTAACAAAAAGCTTATGAAATAAATGAATAACATTATAAAAGGGATTCTTTTTGTTTTAAAATCCGATACAAATTAGTTAAATTTATAATGAATTACTTCATAATTATCAAAAACCTTTAATTTATTAGTATGGCAGACATAAATTCTCCTGAAGACGTGAAATATGACGACAGTAGTATTCGCTCTTTAGATTGGAAGGAACATATTCGATTAAGACCCGGTATGTATATCGGTAAATTAGGCGATGGTTCTTCTGCAGATGATGGAATCTATGTTTTAGTAAAAGAAATTGTAGATAACTCAATTGATGAACATATGATGGGTCATGGAAAAGTTATTGAAGTAAAAATTTCAGATTATCGCGTTGAAGTAAGAGATTATGGTAGAGGAATTCCTTTAGGTAAAGTAATAGATTGTGTTTCCAAAATCAATACTGGAGGAAAATATGATTCAGGGGCCTTTCAAAAATCAGTTGGTTTAAATGGGGTTGGAACAAAAGCAACCAATGCCCTTTCAAACTATTTTCGGGTTCAATCTTTTAGAGATGGACAAACCAAATGGGCAGAATTTGAAAAGGGGAATTTAGTTTTAGAATCAAAAGATGGAGAAACTACAAATTCAAAAAACGGTACTTTTACCTGTTTTGAACCAGATAATACCGTTTTTAAGAATTTTCATTTCATTCCACAATATTTAGATTCTCTATTTTGGAATTACGCCTATTTAAATGCTGGACTGACCATTTCTTTTAATGGACAAAAATATTTTTCTCAACATGGTTTACATGATTTATTGTCTAAAAAAACAAAAGAGGAAGAAAATAGATATCCAATTATTCATTTAAAAGGGACTGATATTGAGGTTGCAATGACTCACAATAATCAATATGGTGAGGAATATTATTCTTTTGTAAACGGACAAAATACAACTCAGGGAGGTACGCATTTGGCTGCCTTTAGAGAAGCTATTGTAAAAACTGTAAGAGAATTTTATAAAAAGGATTTTGATCCTTCTGATATTCGTGCAAGTATTGTTGGTTCTATAGCAATTAGAGTTCAGGAACCTGTATTTGAGTCTCAAACTAAAACCAAATTAGGGTCCACCAATATTTCGCCAGATCCTAGTTCCCCTTCAGTTAGAGCTTTTGTTGGAGATTTTTTAAAAACGGAATTAGATAATTTCTTACATAAAAATCCTCAAACTGCTGATGCTTTACTGAAAAGAATTTTACAATCAGAAAGAGAAAGAAAAGATATTGCTGGTATTAAAAAATTAGCTAATGAAAGAGCTAAAAAGGCAAATCTTCATAATAAAAAATTAAGAGATTGCAGAGTACATTTAACAGACGAAAAGTCTGAATCAAATAAAGAATCTACCTTATTTATTACAGAGGGAGACTCTGCTTCTGGAAGTATCACAAAATCTAGGGATGTTCAGTTACAAGCGGTATTTTCATTAAGAGGTAAACCTCTAAACTCTTTTGGGCTAACCAAAAAAATTGTATATGAGAATGAAGAATTCAATCTTTTACAACATGCCTTAGATATTGAAGATTCATTAGATAATTTAAGATATAATAAAATAGTTATTGCCACTGATGCAGATGTAGATGGTATGCATATTCGTCTATTAATTTTAACCTTCTTTTTACAATTTTTCCCAGATTTGGTAAGAAATGGACATCTTTTTATTCTTGAAACTCCTTTATTTAGAGTAAGAAATAAAAAGGAAACCATTTATTGTTATACCGATGAGGAAAGAAGAAATGCCATTGAAAAATTAGGGCCAAAACCTGAAATAACACGTTTTAAAGGTTTGGGTGAAATATCTCCTGATGAATTTGGTCTTTTTATTGGGGAAGATATAAGATTGGAGCCGGTTTTATTAGATAAAAATCAGACTATCTCACAATTATTAAAATACTATATGGGTAAAAATACTCCGGAACGCCAGAAATTTATCATTGATAATCTAAAAGTTGAAAAAGACTTAGAAGATAGATTATTGGCTTAAAAATAAAGTTCCAATAATTGTTTTAATTCTTTTTCAGTTTTTAAATTATTTAAATCCTGAGCTAATTTAATGCCTTCTGTTAGAATTTTTTTAGCATAATCCTCCTGTTCCCTATCAATTAGATATTTACCAAATGTATAATAATTGGGAAGGTAATTTGAAAAAGTTTTATTTATATAATTAAAAATTTGTTCTGCCTCTGGATTATTTTCTTTTTGATATTCTAAAGCAAGTAAATAGTGATTGAATGGGTCAGAGGAGTTTTTTTCTATTTCTTTCTTTAATATTTCTTTTCTATTCATGATAAATTTTGTATTTTAGTATGCAAGCATAACAATTTAAAGATATGAAAATACTTGTTTGTTTAACGGTTGTACCAGATACTACCAGTAAAATTACAACAGATTCTTCAGGTTTTAATATAAATTATGAAGGATTAACAATGATAATTGGTCCTTATGATGAATATGCGCTTTCAAGGGCGATAGAAATCAAAGAATCCAATGGAGCGATAGTTGATATCCTACATGTAGGAGAAGAAAATTCAGAGCCTATTTTAAAAAAAGCCCTGGCTTTGGGAATAGATAATGCCTTTAGAGTCAATATAAGTCCAACTGATTCTAACCAAGCTGCTGCTGAAATTGTCAACTTCCTAAAAGAAAATTCGTATGATTTAATTTTATTTGGAAAAGAATCAATTGATTTTAATTCAGCTATGGTGCATCATTTGGTGGGAAAACATTTAGGTATAAATGTTTATAATCCTGTTATGAAATTAGAGGTGGAAGGTGATAAATTAAAGATCACGACGGAAATTTCGAATGGTAAGGCTGATTTAGAAATTGGATTGCCGGTTATTTTAGGATGTCAGGAACCAATTGCAGAATGGAAAATTCCGACAATGAGAGGAATTATGATGGCTAGAACTAAATCAATCAATATAATTGAACCAAGTTCAAGTTCTTCAAAGACCTTACTTTCTTCTTCTCAGGTAATCAAAGAAAGAGAAAAAAAGGTAATCTCACAGGAAAATGCTGGGGATTTAATTGATATTTTAAAAGCTAACAATATAATAAATTAGCCATGGAAAAGATTTTAGTAATTTCGGAGATTAAAAATGGTTCAATACCAAAAGAAATTTCAATAGCTGTAGCTAAACTTGAAAACCAATTCCAGATAGATTATTATTTAATAGGTAATATTGAATCAGCAATTGATTTAATTGGAACAAATATAAACCAAGTTGTATTCACTGAAAACAGTTTGAATTTCAATTTAAGTTTTAATAATGAAATAACTGGTTATCAATATATTATATCGAATAGTAGTTTAATAATAGACGAATTAACAACCTCAATTTCTATTAAAAATAATATCCCAATTTTTGGAAAGATTATCAATTTTGAAATTGAATCAAATAGAATTAAATCTTTTAAACAATCCATATTTTCAGGAAAGGCTACCCAAACCTCCTCTCCTACTTTGAATTCATTTATCTTATCTATTTCAAAATTATTTGAGGGTGAACTAGGTTCACAGACTCATCAAACAATTTCAAAAAATGAAATTGGTAAAATGGAAATTTCAAGTAGTTCAAATGAGAAATTATTAAATACAAATTTAATTGGAGACGGAATTAATTTAGAGGATGCAGCAATTGTTGTTGGGGCAGGTAGAGGAATGAAGGCAAAAGAAAATTGGGGAATTATAGAAGAATTAGCTAGAAAATTAGGAGCAGCTACTGCATGCTCTAAACCAGTATCAGATTTAGATTGGCGTCCCCATCATGAGCATGTGGGTCAAACTGGTGTAAAAATTGCCCCAAATTTATATATCGCTTGTGGAATCTCTGGGGCAGTACAACATTTAGCTGGTGTGAATGGATCAAAAACGATTGTTGTAATCAATAATGACCCTGATGCTCCTTTTGCAAAAAATGCAGATTATATTATTCAGGGGGATTTATTTAAGGTAATTCCAGAATTATTAAATAAGCTTAATTAAATAGTAATTTGATTAAAATTTATTTAAATTTGAATCTGAAAAATATTAAATAATTTGGAGAAATTATCTATAGAATCAGTTAGTCCAAGCAACCTTGGTTCAAATTCGTACATAATATTATTTAGAACTGAGGAGTCGAATAAATTATTCCCTATTATAGTGGGCGCTCATGAAGCTCAAATTATTTCTGTTTTTATGGAAAATCTAACCATAAAGCGTCCAGTGACCCATCAATTATTTTTAAATTTTATTAATTTATTAAAATATAAGGTTGAAAAGGTTTTAATTTATCATTTTGAGGAAGGTATATTTTATTCAAAAATATATTTCAATAACGGAGAACAAGAACTTAATTTAGATTCTCGTCCGTCTGATGCAATTGCATTGGCCATCAAGATGGATGCCCCTATCTATATCAATAAAAATATTTTGAATGAAATTAATATTGATGAGGAGGAAGTCAATAGGATTCAAGAGGAAAATGCTAATGAAACAGAGGAAATGGAAAACGTCGAGGAGGATTTGGAGGAACAGTTAAAACAAGCCTTAGAAAATGAGGATTATGAATTAGCTGTCAAGATTAGAGATAAAATGAATAAAAAAGAAAATTAGAATGAAATTAACGAAAACAAAACCTAATTCAACTGGCACGATTTTACTTATTTCCCTAACAAGTATGTGCTTAATTATTGCCTTTTTTATTCAGCTTTTATCAGGTTTAAATGCTATTTCCAAAGACTTAAGTAGCCAGTTAAAAATATATGTTTATATTGAGGATGGTTTAAAAGATTTTGAAAATAACCGTCTAATTAAATCATTGAATTCTTTAAATTTTATTGATAAAGATAATAATGGTAAATTATTGATGGAATTTACTTCTAAAGAGGAAATTGCCAAGGAATTTTTACAATCTACTAAAGAAGATTATAAGAGTTTATTAGGGGATGAAAATCCATTTAGAGATATGTATACCCTTTCAATCCCTTCTGAGAATCAATCAGATAGTTTGTATAAAAATTATTCTAAAATTTTGGAAGAAATCCCTGGAGTATATGAGGTAACTTATCCGAATAATTATTTAAGTTTATTAACTGATAAAAGTTCAAGTTTAACTTATATCGTAATATTTATATCAGCAGTTTTACTTTCCTTAATATATCTTCAAATTTCGAATTATATTAAGTTCGTAATGGAAAATAATAAGTTGATTTTAAAATCTATGCAATTATTAGGTTCTACCGACTGGTTTATTAAAAAGCCTTATTTAGGCAAAATGTTTAAAAACTCCCTACTTTCTAGTGGAATTTCAATAGTTTTATTATTAGGCTTATATTATTATTTATCAAATACCTACCCTGATATTTCAGGATTTTTATTGTCGCAGTCCAATTTATTCATGGTTTTTGTTTATTCAACAATCATTACTGTTAGTTTTACTTTAATTGCGACTTTATTTTCATTGAATCGCTATTTAAATATTCATCATAATAATTTATTCTAATCATGTCTAATACAAATTCAAATTTCCCAATGGGGAAAAAAGAAGTTAAAACTTTATTAATTGGCATTGCTGTAATCATTACAGGTTTCATAATTATGACCTTAGATAAAGAGGAGTTTGGTATGGGTTTTTTAGGCATTACATTAGGCCCGATAATAGTTTTGATAGGTTTTATCATTCCAATTTTTTCATTAGTTAAATTTAAAAAGAATGAATAATTGGCAAGCCTTTATTTTGAGTATTATTGAAGGTTTATCGGAGTTTTTGCCTATTTCTTCAACAGCCCACTTAATTGTTTCTGAAGAATTATTAGGAATTGAATCAAGTAAATTTCTTAATTTTTTCACAATTTTTATTCAATTAGGGGCAATTTCTGCAGTTCCAATTTTATATTTTAAAAGATTATTATCTGGAATAAAAATCTATTCATTTGTAACTATATCGTTTATACCAGCTGTAGTATTTGGTTTACTCTTAAATGATTTCTTAGAAAGCATGTTTGAAGGTTATTATTTTATTGCGGCATCTTGGATTATTGGCGGTATTATTTTATTAAAAATTGATGAATGGATTAATAATAAGGATGAAGGCAAGGATTTAGTGGAAAGTCTCAATTCAAAAAATGCTTTATTAATAGGTTTATATCAATGTATTGCAATGATTCCTGGTGTTTCAAGATCGGGTGCAACAATTGTAGGGGGAAGAATATCTGGATTATCCCATAAAAATGCAGTAGAATATTCTTTTTTGTTGGCCATCCCTACCCTTTTGGGTGCTACGGCTAAGAAATTATTAGACTATCGAGATAATTTTAATGAATTATTTACTACAGACACAATTGGTTATTTAGGTATAGGTTTTATAGGTTCTTTTATTGTTGCCATCTTAACTATTCAGTGGTTAGTGGGTTTCATTAAGAAGAAAGGAATTTCATTTTTTGGTTATTATCGAATAATCATTGGTGTTTTATTGTTGATATATTTGTGGTTGAAGTAAATGAAAATAATAATGGAGGCTTCTATTTAATAGATAAGCCTAGTAGCTGGACGTCTTTTGATGTAGTTAAGAAATTAAAATTTCAGACTAAACATAAAAAAATTGGTCATGCTGGAACATTAGATCCTTTAGCTGAAGGTTTATTAATTGTTTGTTTTGGAAAGCATACCAAAAAAATTGAGGAATTTCAAGCCCAGGCTAAAGAGTATATTGGCGTATTAGAATTGGGCAAAACAACTCCATCCATCGATTTAGAAACAGAATTTGATCGAACGGATTATTCAATAGATCATATAGATCAAAATCTTATTGACGAGGCGAAACAATTATTTTTAGGAAAAGTTGAACAAAGCCCACCCTTGTTTTCGGCTGTTAAAAAGGATGGAAAGAGATTATATGAACTTGCCAGGCAGGGAATAAAGGAAGAGTCTGTCGAAATAAAAAAACGAATTATTGAAGTTTATGAAATGGATTTAGAAATAAATAATTTTCCATTCGTAGATTTTCGAATTAAATGTTCAAAAGGAACCTATATCAGAAGTATTGTCCGTGATTTAGGAATTGCTTTAAATTCGGGGGCATATATGAAATATTTAAAAAGAACAAAAATTGGTGATTACAAAGTAGAGGATGCTCAAAAAATTGAATCCTTTGATCCGCTAAAATATGAAAGTATATTATAATTTATTTGATACAGAGCCTTTAAATGAAGAATCGAATGTTACCATTGGTATGTTTGATGGGATACATTTAGGGCATAAAAAAGTTTTAAATGAATTAATGCATTTTGAAGGTAAGAAGAATATTGTTATCAGCTTTTCCAATCATCCAAGTGCTTATTTCAATCCTGAAAGAAAATATAAATTACTATTTGATGTAAATGAAAAATTAGAATTTTTTCAGGAAATTGGAATTGATATTGTTTATTTAATTGAGTTTAATGAAAAAATAGCTCAATATCCTGCCTATAATTTTGTTGATGAAATATTAATAAAGAAATTAAATTGTAAAAATTTAATTTTAGGATATGATAATCGTTTTGGAAAGAGTCGTGAAGGAACCATTGATTTTGTTCAGCAAAATTTTTCAAATCAAATAAATGCCATAAAAGTAGAACCTTATGTTTTAGATAATGAAATTGTAAGTTCTTCTATCATTAAAGAATTCATTTCCAAGGGCTTAATACAGAAGGGTAACAAGTTTTTAGGATTTAACTATTTTGTAAATGGAAGAGTGATTTCTGGGAAAAAATTAGGTTCACAAATTGGGTTTCCTACTGCTAATTTAGGAATAGATGAATATAAATTAATCCCGAGTTTTGGTGTTTATTTGGTGCGTGTTCATATAGATGATAACCTCTTTTTCGGAGTTACAAATATAGGGGTTCGTCCAACCGTGAATTCAAACCCTGATAATGTCAATATTGAAACGCATGTATTTGAATTTAATGAAGATATTTATCAAAAAATAATCCGAGTGGAGTTTTTATCTAAGTTAAGAGATGAAAAAAAATTTGGTTCCCTAGATGAACTAAAGAACCAAATTTCAATGGATATACAAACAGGAAAAGAGTTAATTCGAAATATTCATATAAGATCCTAGGAAGGTAATTTCATCTTTTCTCTTATAAAGAATACGTTGAATGTTTTCATCCAGTTTATTCCCTTTAATATCAATAAAGAACCAAAATTTAAATCCTTTAAGATTTTTTATTGGTCTAGATTCGATTTTCAATAAATTGATTTTTTCTTCATCAAAATCTTTCAATAATTTCAAAAGGATACCGGGTTGATCGTCGTTTTTTAATACTACTGCCAAACTAGTTTTATCTTTATCTGTTTTCTTAAGATTTTCATTATTTGCGATAATATAAAAGCGGGTATGATTGGAATCATTATCTTGTATATTATCGAATAGAATCGGTAGATTATTGATTTTAGCTGCTATATGTGAACAAAGAGCTGCAGTTCCTTCGTTTTCTAATGCCATTTTAGCTGCTTTAGAGGTCGAATCTACTTGAACAAAAAATTCTTCGTCTTTTTCATTGAAATAATCTTTGATAAAGTTTTTACATTGACTAAATCCGATGTCTTTAGAATAAATCTTTTTGACTTGTTTTAAGTCATTCAATTGGGTTGCAATACAAAAATTTACTGGGATTATTATTTCAGCAATTATATATAATTTCTTTTTGAAAAGCAGGTCCATTGTTTCTTTAACCATACCTTCCTGATTATTTTCAATTGGTACTACTCCAAATTTTGATCGACCAGTTTCTACTGATTCGAAAACTGAATTTATTGAAGGTAGGGATATATAATTAGCGACAGCACCAAATCTACTCTCTGCGGCTTGATGTGTAAAACTTCCTTCTGGGCCTAGAAAACTAATAATTTCAGGAAGTTCAAGATTTCTTGAAACACCGAAAATTTCCAAATAAATAGCTTCAATGGCCGCCTTTGTTAATCTGCCCTTGTTTAATTTAGCTAAGCGTTCAATAATAGCTTTTTCTCTATCTGGATGATAAATTATTGTATTAGAATTACGTTTAATTACTCCAATTTCATCAACATATTCCATTCGTTGATTTAAAAGTTTAAGAATCTCTTCATCAACGATATCGATTTTATTTCTTAGCTCTTCTAATTCCTTCATTTTAATATTCTAAAATATAAATATACTTAAAAATTGATAATTAAATATTAATTAAAAAAAATGCCGAAGAACTTTTTCTGTTCTACGGCATTTTAAATTCTTATTGAATTATGTGATTCCGAAAGGATTCGAACCTTTGACCTACTGCTTAGAAGGCAGTTGCTCTATCCAGCTGAGCTACGGAACCTAAACTAAAAAGTCAATTCGTTTTAAAGAATCCGAATTGACCTTAAGTTTCGTCGGGGTGGCAGGATTCGAACCTACGACCTCTTGGTCCCAAACCAAGCGCGATACCGGGCTACGCTACACCCCGAGGGTATCAATTTCCAAAACTACAAATGTAGTGCGGAGAGAGAGGGATTCGAACCCTCGGTACCGTTACCAGTACGACAGTTTAGCAAACTGTTCCTTTCGGCCACTCAGGCATCTCTCCCTCCCTTTGGGAGTACAAAAATAGCAATAATTTTTTATTTTAAAATCATTGCAGTGATTTTTTTTTAAGCTTTTATTAAATCATAAAAAGATGCTGCTTTTCTTTCTAGATTTGAATTGCCCATTAGATATTCATCAACATTTCTAGCGGCTTCACGTCCTTCAGAAATTGCCCATACAACTAGGGATTGTCCTCTACGAGCGTCCCCTGCTGCAAATATCTTGGAATCAGCTAATTGATAATTTTTATTGGCAGATAAATTACCTCTTTCGTCTGTATTTATTTCATAAGATTTTAATTGATCCACTAAATCATTATGATCTGTATGAAGAAAACCTGCTGCGATTAATGCTAATTCGCAAGGAATTTCTCTGATATTAATTATTTCTTGTTCCATTTTACCATCTACATTTTTATAGACGATATCTCCAATTTTTAAGGCTTTAAGATTTCCATCTGTATCCTTAATGAATTCTTGAAGAGCTATGGACCATTTTCTATCTGCTCCTTCTTCATGAGAAGTAGATGTTCTCAACATTAAAGGCCAATTTGGCCATGGAGTTGATTCAGCTCTATCAACTGGAGGTTTTGGCATAATTTCAATTTGTGTAATTGATTTTGCTTTATGACGATTGGAAGTACCCACACAGTCTGAACCTGTGTCTCCACCTCCGATTACCACCACATTTTTTCCAGTTGCAACTAATTCATTATCGTCGAATTTAATTCCTTTATGATTAAGGCTTAATTCGCGATTAGAAACTCTTTTATTTTGTAGAGATAAGAATTCCATTGCCGGATAAATGCCTTTAGCATCATTACCAGGTGCAGGAATCATTCTAGGAGTAGTTGAACCTGTAGCTACAACGATTGCATCATATTGTGAATATAATTCTTCTACAGTAATATCTTTTCCAACAGAGGTATTAACTACAAAATTGATACCTTCACTCTTCATTACCTCCAGTCTTCTGTCAATAACCTTTTTATCTAATTTAAAATCAGGTATTCCATAACGTAATAAACCACCAATTTGATCTGCTCTTTCATATACAGTAACCGTATGACCTGCCTTATTTAATTGGGCTGCCGCAGCCATACCTGCTGGACCTGACCCAATAATAGCCACAGTTTTATCTGTTCTATTAGAAGGTATTTTAGCTTGTACATAACCCTTTTCAAATGCTTTTTCAATAATTGATTTCTCAATTAATTCAATTGTTACTGGCGGTTTATTAATTCCTAATACACAAGAGGATTCACAAGGTGCTGGACAAATTCTTCCAGTGAATTCTGGAAAATTATTTGTCGAGCTTAAAATTTCATAAGCTAGTTTCCAATTTTGCTCATATACAGCATCATTGAATTCCGGTATGATATTTCCTAATGGACAACCATTATGACAAAATGGAGTACCGCAATCCATACATCTTGAAGCTTGCTCCTGCGTATTTTCATAAACTGGTGGCAATTCAATTTCATTATAATCCTCTATTCTTTCAGCTATAGGGCGTTTTGCAGGTCCTTTTCTATCATGTTCTAAAAATCCAGTCGGCTTTCCCATATTATTTATTCTTTACGTCAATAATAATGTCTTTATAAACTCTATTCTTATCTTCTAAAATTTCAGAAATATTTAAATTTCTGTTTGCTAAAGCATTTCTATAATCAATAGGTAATACTTTTTTAAATCTTGTAGACATTAATTCAAAATTATCAAGGATTTTCTTTCCCTTGTTTGAATTAGTATAATTTACATGGTTTGAAATATAGATTTTAAGAATATTTTTATCTTCTTGATTCAAATCAGTAATTTCAACCATTTCTCTATTTACTTTCGATTCAAAATTATTCTTTTCATCGAAAATATATGCAACACCACCAGACATACCAGCTGCAAAATTTCTACCGGTATCACCTAGTATAATCGCTAAACCGCCAGTCATATATTCACATCCATGATCTCCGATACCTTCAACTACTACTTTTGCACCTGAATTTCTCACACAGAATCTTTCTCCTGCCATTCCAGATAAATAGGCTTCACCAGCAGTGGCACCATAAAATGATACGTTACCAACTATGGAGTTTTCTGAAGCGACGAATGGTGCTGATGGATCAGGATAAGCTATTAATTTTGCACCTGAAAGTCCTTTCCCAATATAGTCATTTGCGTCTCCCTCAATGGTAAAAGTTATTCCTTTTGCTCCAAAGGCTCCAAAAGATTGTCCGGCAGTTCCTTTAAATTTAATATTTATTGTATCCTCAGGTAGACCTTTATCATTATATTTTTTCGAAATTTCATTGGATAAAATTGTTCCAACAGTTCTTGAAACGTTATTTATTGAAAGTTCTCCAAATACTTTTTTACCTGATTTTAATGCTGGTTCAGCAATTTTTAATATTTCCCAATCCAATTGGCCTTCCATTCCGTGATCTTGAGGTTCACATTTGAATTTAGGGATATCGGTTTGAGCGAATTCTGGATTTAAAAGAGCTGTTAAATCTAAATCTTTAAATTTCCAATGATTACTTAAATCTTTCATTTCAAGAGCATCTACCCTACCAATCATTTCATTAATTGATTTGAAACCTAGTTCAGCCATGATTTCTCTTAATTCTTCTGCTAAGAATTTAAATAAATTAACAACATGATCTGGATCTCCAGTATAAAGTGCTCTTAATTCTGGTCTCTGAGTTGCAACACCTACAGGACAGGTATTTAAATGACATTTTCTCATCATAATACAACCAGCTGTTACTAATGCAGCAGTTGCCACTCCAAATTCTTCAGCGCCCAATAAAGCGGCAATAGCAATATCTTTACCTGTCTTTATTTGTCCATCTGTTTGTACAGTTACTCTTCCTCTCAATTTATTTCTAACGAGGGTTTGGTGTGTTTCAGCCAATCCTAGTTCCCAAGGAAGACCTGCATGACGAATTGAAGACAATGGTGATGCACCAGTACCTCCATCATAACCTGAGATTAAGATATGGTCTGCATGCGCTTTTGCTACTCCGGCTGCAATTGTTCCTACACCTGCCTCAGATACTAACTTTACAGATATTCTAGCATCTCTATTCGCATTCTTTAAATCGAAAATTAACTGAGCTAAATCTTCAATTGAATAAATATCGTGGTGAGGAGGAGGTGAAATTAGTCCAACCCCTGGAGTAGAATTTCGTGTTTTTCCTATCCAATCATCAACTTTATGTCCCGGAAGCTGTCCACCTTCACCAGGTTTTGCTCCTTGAGCCATTTTTATTTGCAATTCCTTCGCATTCGTTAGATAATAAGAAGTTACACCAAATCTTCCTGAGGCAACTTGCTTAATTGCAGAATTCATCGAATCTCCATTTGGAAGTGGTTCAAATCTTATTGGATCTTCCCCTCCTTCTCCTGAATTAGATTTACCCCCGATGCGATTCATGGCAATTGCTAGGGTTGTATGTGCCTCATAGGAAATGGATCCAAAAGACATTGCCCCAGTAGCAAATCTTTGCATAATGCTTTCTGCAGATTCTACCTCAGAGATTGATATTGATTTTGAATTTTTGAATTTTAATAATCCTCTTAAGGTAATTGCCTTTGAATCTTGATTATTAATTAATTCAGAATATTTTTTAAAAAGGTTATAATCTCCTTTTTTAGTTGCTTGTTGTAATAAATGGATAGTTGCAGGATTGAATAAATGCTCTTCTCCCCTTTGCTTCCATTGATAAATACCACCTACTTCTAATTTTGGATTTTCCATCGCTTGCATATGGTATCCAGTATAATGTTTTACCAATGCTTCTTTTGCGATAGTATCCAAACCAATTCCACCAATTCTTGAAATTGAATTGGTAAAATAAGTATCTACAACATCTTTGGCTAAACCTAAGATTTCAAATATTTGGGCTCCCTGGTATGATTGTAGAGTTGAAATTCCCATTTTAGAGAAAATCTTTAATAATTCACCATTTACAGCCTTGATATAATTATATTCTAATTTTTCATAGCTTAGTTTTTCATCAACCAATTTAGCATCTTTCATATGCTTAATGGTATCAAATGCTAAATATGGATTTATTGCAGAAGCACCATAACCAATTAATGTGGCAAAATGATGTGTTTCAAAAACATCTCCTGCTTCTACAACAATACCTACATTAGCTCTTTTTCCTGTTCTAATTAAATGATGGTGAACAGCCGATAAAGCCAATAAGGAAGGAATTGGTGCATGAGTTGAATCAATTCCTCTATCTGTTAATAAAATAATAGAATATCCATCATCAACAGCATCTTCAGCATAGGAACAAATTTTATCCAAAGCTTTCTTTAATACTCCTTCTTCATGACTTGCCTTAAATACGATATGGATTGATTTCGTATTAAAGTTGGAATGGTCTATCCATCTTATTTTTTCCAAATCTTTGTTGCGAAGAACTGGTTGTTCCATTTCGATTTGGCGACAATGACTTGGACTTTCTTCTAATAAATTACTTAAACCACCAATATCTGTTAATAAAGACATTACAGAACGTTCTCTGATAGAGTCAATTGGAGGATTAGTTACCTGGGCAAATAATTGTTTAAAATAAGAGGAAAGATGTTGAGCCTTATCTGATAAAACAGCTAATGGAGTATCTATACCCATAGATCCTAAAGCTTCCTTACCAGTTTCAACCATTTGAGATAATACGATACGAATATCTTCTGATGTAAAACCATGAACTTGCTGACGAACTAAAAGTTCCATATTCTTCAATTGCTTGAATTCAGAGCCAGCTTCAGGTAATTCCTCAACTCTAATTTTATTTTTTCTCAACCATTCACCATAAGGTTTTTGTTGACAAATTTTTTCTTTTAATTCTTCATCTGGAACAATTCTTCCCTCCTTCATATCTACCACAAACATTTTACCAGGTTGAAGTCGACCTTTTCTTACGATCGTTTTAGGATCCAAATCAATCACACCTGCTTCAGATGCCATAATAACGAAATCATCTTCAGTTACCCAGAAACGAGAAGGTCTTAAACCATTTCTATCCAAAGTAGCACCGATGGTAGTTCCATCTGTGAATGAAATAGAAGCAGGGCCATCCCAAGGCTCCATCATTGAAGCATGATACTCGTAAAAATCCTTTTTATATTGCTCCATTGATTCATTTCCATCCCAAGCTTCAGGAATTAACATCATCATAACATGAGGAAGCGACCTTCCTGTCATGTATAATAATTCAATTGCATTATCTAGAATAGCAGAATCAGATTGTCCTAATTGACAAACAGGAAGAATCATATCTAGTTCTTCTTGACTAAAATATTCACTAGAAAATAATGCAGATTGAGCTTGAATCCATGATGAATTACCTTTAACAGTATTGATTTCACCATTGTGAGCAATAAATCTAAATGGCTGTGCTAATTTCCAGGCTGGAAAAGTATTTGTTGAGAACCTTGAATGAACAATTGCTAATGCAGATACAAAATTCTCTTCTTTTAAGTCATCAAAATAATTAGGAACCTGCATAGTTGTCAGCATTCCTTTATAAATTATTGTTTTTGATGATAATGAGGCAAAGTAAAAATTATTATCATATTCAGAAATTTCTGAATTAATTGTTTTAGTAAGATATTGTCTTAGGACATATAATTTTCTTTCGAAATCAATACCTGAATTTAATTCATTCGGTTTTTGAATGAAAATTTGTTGAATAGAAGGTTCCGCTTTTCCTGAATCTGCCCCTTGAATTTCTGAATTATTAACAGGTAAAGTTCTATATCCGATTACCTCCAATCCTAATTTTTTTGCAGAAAGCTGGATAATTTCTTTTGTTTTTTCCTGAATTTTCGAATCCTTGGAAAGAAAAACCATACCAGCAGCATAATCACCTTCATTTGGTAGAGTAAAATCCAAGGTTTTTTCAATTGATTTAAAGAAGGAATGTGGTAATTGTAATAATATTCCTGCTCCATCACCAGAATTTGGATCACATCCGCAAGCGCCCCTGTGGTCCATTCTAATTAACATTTGAATGGCATCTTTAATTACACGATGAGATTTAATACCCTTCATATTGGCTACAAAACCAATACCACAAGCATCATGTTCAAATTCGTTTCTGTAAAGACTTTGGTCAAAATTAATATCCATTTTCAAATTATATAACGATTTTAATAATTTCTAGTAAACTATCGACAATTTTTTTTAAAAGGAAAGTAATGCTATGAAGACATATCCTGCAAGTCTACCAAATATAAACAAAAATATATTCTGAATTTTAGAAAAATAACGAAATATTATTCCAAAATAAGAAATATCATTTTTCAAGTAAAAAAAATCTTTACTTAATACAATTTTTAATATTCGTCGCCTAAATCATCATAAGAATCTCCCCCACCAAACTCATCTTCATCATCAGATTTAAAATCATTTTCCATATCATTGAAGAAAATAGCATCTACCCCTTCGGATACCGTATTAAATAGGGTTAATTCTTCAATTTTTGCTTCATCTAATCGAGCTAAAATTGCCTCATTCTTACAAATAACAACAAAAAGACCATTTTCATTAGTACAAATCTTCGTTCCTTTTCTTATGCAAGAAACACCATAGCCATCAAAAGCATCTACTGATTTGATATCCAAAATCATATTGGCATATCCTTTTTTGAATAAATTACGAATAGCATCTTCTAATTCTAGGGAATTAGATTGATTTAATTCATTTGACTTCCAGCTTATTAAAGCATAATTCTCATTTTGCTCTAATTTAAAAATTGCATTAGACATTTTTTTCTAAAAAGATTAAAATATTTTGATTGATTCTTTCATTAATATTCATTTGGTCTTCCCTTTGGAATTTTTTACCGGTAATTTCTTCAAATAAGGTAATGTACCTCTCAGATACTTGATTGACAAATTCATCTGACATTTCTGGAATCCTTTGTCCTTCTTTTCCACTGAAGCCATTTTCCATAAGCCATTCCCTAACAAATTCTTTAGAAAGTTGTTTTTGCGGAAGATCCTTATCTAGTAATTCTTGGTAGGTATTTTGATAAAAATAACGAGAGGAATCAGGAGTATGAATTTCATCCATTAAGGTAATCTTTCCATCTTCATCCAAACCAAATTCATATTTTGTATCTACCAAAATTAAACCTCTTGAATTTGCTATCTCTTGTCCTCTTTTATATAATGCCTGAGTAATACGATCTAATTCATTCCATAATTCCTTTGAAACAATATTTTGATTCAATATTTCATCTACAGAAATATCTTCATCATGACCTTCTGAAGCTTTAGTAGTGGGTGTTATGATTGGCATAGGTAAACGATCATTCTCTTTTAGGCCATCTGGTAAAGAAACCCCACATAATTCTCTTTTTCCGGATTTATAGGTTCTCCAAAGATGACCAGATACATAACCTCTAATGACCATTTCTATTGGAATGGGTGTACATTTCTTTCCGAATGCGACGTTAGGATCAGGATTAGCTTCCAACCAATTAGGAACAATATCCTCTGTTGCCTTCAAAAATTCTTGTGCAATTTGATTTAAAACCTGGCCTTTATAGGGAATTGGTTTTGGGAGAATAACATCAAATGCTGAAATTCTATTTGAGGTAATCATCAATAATTTATTTCCGAAGGAATAAACATCTCTTACCTTTCCTTTATAATAGGCAGTTTGATTTGGAAATTCAAATTGTTTTAGGGAGGGGATATTAGTCATATTTAATATATTTCTCTTTTCTTTTCATTAATTCTAATATTGCTAAGGCTTCTTTTTGTGAATAATTCTTGGATGAATTCGCCTTAGAATCCGAATATTCTGCAAAAATATTATTTTCTGTGATTAAATACTCATAAAGTTTTTTAAATTCTTGGTTGGTTGGATTTTGTTTGATGGCCTCTCGTAAATTAGCTAAACATTCCGTTTTATTATTTTTATTCAAAAAAATCAAAGCTTTAATATAAGCTTGCTGGCTTGGAATATTAACAAAACTTGAATCCTGAATTTTAATTTGAATAAGATTATACCGTTTATCTAAATCTTTAACCGTAAAAATGGATCTTTTTTCTAAATTTTCGAGAATTAATCTTGCATCCTGAAATTTATTTTCCTGCAATTTTTGATTGAAATCATTAACTATGCGATTGTATTCCGTTGGTTTTACACCCCAAAGGATTTGCATAATTATTAGAATAATATTTAAATAAAATGAAATCAAACTAATTTTTTATGATTTTAAAATTTATTTGAAAGTCGATATAAATTAAAATAGTCAATAAAATTAACAAATAATACTTAAAACTTTCATTATTCAAATCACTTAAATTAATAGATTTTGAAAGTTCTGATGAATTATTTGAATTAACATTTGAAAAATCATTCAGCCTTATAACCTCATAATTTGAAAATTGTATAAAGGAACTTTGAATTAATGGAAGGTTTTTTATTCGATTTGGCTCCATTAAATTAATCATTTCTTTCTTATTTAATAATGGACTCAATGAATAGCTAATTTCGTTTGAGGTTGTGATTAATTTAATCTGGGTATAATCTGGAAGTGATTTAATTTGGCTAATAATTTTTGTTTCAATTTCAGGATTTTGAATTTGTTCATGTGTTAATTCAAAAAATAAAATATCCTTATTTTGAATGATATCGAAGGATTTTTCAGATTTAAAAATGAAAATTGATTGATAGAATAGAAATAAAATTAAAAATCTTAGAAAAAATTTAATGTATATTTTTCTCGAAAAATCGTAGGAAATACGCAAATTACGATAGTATTTAACGAATATTAGCCCATATACGAGAATAAAAAGTAATAAAAAAAAGATTTGGTAAGACCAATTCACATCAACTAATTTCTTATTTATTCAAAACTAAATACTTATTTTTGTATTTCATTAATAAAATTATGGAATTTTTAAAAAGCAGCAGATTAGATTCTCTAAAATACGAAATCAGAGGGCCAGTTTATGATAAGGCTCAATCCTTAATAGCTCAGGGTTATAAAATTATTTCTTTAAATATTGGGAATCCTGCCTCCTATGGTTTTGAAACTCCTGATGAAATTATTCATGATATTATCATAAATATCCGAAATGCCCAAGGTTATGTTGATTCAAGAGGTTTATTCTCAGCGAGAAAGGCTGTCATGCAATATTACCAAAGTAGAGGAATAAAAAATATATTAATTGAAGATATTTTTATTGGAAATGGTGTATCTGAATTAATTTCTTTGAGTTTAAATGCTTTATTAAATTCGAATGACGAGGTTTTAATTCCTGCTCCTGATTATCCTTTATGGACAACAGTTGTGGAGCTTGCAGGAGGAAAAGCTGTGCATTATAAATGTTTAGAGGAGGATGGTTGGATTCCAAGTGCTGAAGATATTGAATCCAAAATCAGTTCCAAAACGAAGGCCATTGTATTGATTAATCCGAACAACCCGACGGGGGCAGTATATCCTAAGGAGGTAATTTTGAAATTATCAAAAATTGCTCAAAAAAATAATTTAATATTATTTGCTGATGAAATTTATGATAAAATCTTATATGATGAAAACACGCATCATACTGCCGCTGGTTTAAATGAGGATGTCCTAACTATTACAATGGGTGGAATGTCTAAAAATTACCGTGCTGCTGGCTTTAGAGGTGGTTGGATGTTAATTACTGGCCCGAAAAACAAAGCTAAATCGTATATAGAAGGTTTAAATTTTTTATTTAGTACGCGTTTATGTGCGAACGTGATTACTCAATATGGGATTCAAACTGCATTAGGAGGTTATCAATCAATAAATGATTTGGTTGAAAAGAATGGAAGATTATATAAGCAAATGAATTTGGCTTATGAAAAAATCAATTCCATAGATGGTGTTTCCTGTGAAAAACCTAAAGGTGCCTTATATTTATTCCCGAAAATAGATTTAAGTAAATTTGATTTTAGGGACGATCAACATTTTGTAATGTCTTTATTAGAAGAACAAAAGGTTTTAGTAGTGGCGGGCTCTGGATTTAATTTAGATGCAAACAATTATTTTAGAATCGTGTTTTTACCTCATGTAGAATTGTTGGAATTAGCAATCGACAAAATAATAGAACATTTCGAAAACCATAGAATATAATGTTTAATCAATTTTCCAAAAGACAGAAATTATTTATTTTCCTTTTTGGAGTTGTCCTAACCAATGCAATAATAGCTGAAATAATAGGAGTAAAAATTTTCAGTATTGAAAAAACCTTAGGATTTTCTCCTTTACATTTACCTACGCCATGGGGAGATTATTGGGATTTAAATCAGACTGCGGGGGCATTAAATTGGCCGCTCGTATTTATATTTTCAGATATCACGAATGATTATTTTGGTAAATCTGGGGTAAGATTCATTTCATACATGACAGCCTTTTTTATTTTCTTAGCCTTTTTAGTTATCTATACTGCAACTCATTTAGTGCCAGCAGATTTTTGGTTGGAGGTAAATGGAATAAATGAGGGCTTTAATATTAATACAGCATTTTCTAAAATTTTTAGACAAGGTCTCGGAATTATTTTAGGTTCATTAACTGCTTTTTTAGTAAGTCAATTGTTTGATGCATTTGTATTTGAAAAAATTAAAGCTAAAACTGGGAATAAAATGATTTGGTTAAGAGCTACCGGGTCAACTATTTTATCTCAAGCATTAGATTCATTTTTGGTAATTGGAATTGCATTCTATTTATTTGGAAATTGGACCATCTCAGAATGGATGAATGTTTCTCTAAATAATTATATATATAAATTTTCGATTGCAGTATTAAGTACTCCCCTATTATATTTAGTCCATTTTATTACTAAAAAATATTTAGGAAAAGAAGAGGAAGTATCTTAGTTATTTCTTTTAAGATTATCTAAAATTATTCCAGTACTAATACCTACATTTAAGGATTCCGCATTTCCAAATCTTGGTATAGTAATTTTCTTGGAAATAAATGATTTCAGGTTTTCACGTATACCTTGCGATTCATTTCCAAGAATAATAAATCCGTTTTTAGGAAATTTAAATTCATGTATATTTTCTCCGTCTAAAAATGCGCCTAATTTTGGAATAGAGGGGTATTTTTCAAATAAAACCTCTAAATCTATTTCCTGAAACCGAATTCTTTTAAAAGAACCCATGGAGGCTGATATTACCTTTGGGTTATAAAATTCTGCAGAATCCTTAGAGGCAAATAGGTTGGTGATTCCATACCAATCACAAATACGAATAATAGTGCCGAGGTTACCTGGATCACGAATTCCATCTAAAATGATTGAATAAGGCTGATTTTCAAAGTTAATATCAATTTCATTCTCGAATTGGTTTACTACAGCTAAACCGAAAGAATTATTTTCAAAGGTTGATAATTTATTTAAGGTTTTTGAATCAACAATATATATTGGGACATTTATATTATTTATAGATAAATTATCGTTTAATACAATAAAATCAATTCTATAATTTGAATCTAAAAGTTCTTCAATACCCTTCTCTCCTTCTACTAAAAATTTCTTATTCTCCCGTCTACCTTTTTTAGAATGTAAGGAATTGATTAACTTTAATTGTTTATTCGTTAGAATCATTTGAAAAAGCTATTTTTTCTATTTTTAGGTTTAATAATTTTCAGTAGTTGTAAAAATTATCAAAATTTTACTATTGAAAAACCTGTAATTTCAGAAATAAATATCAAAGGAAACAAAATTATTTCAGAAGGAGAAATTCGATCTAATATCAATAGTCTAAATACCTCCTACAAAAGATTTTTTCCTGTTAAATATTATCTTTATTTAGCAAATAAACGAAAAATAAAAGACTCTTTAAACAAAAATTTAAATTTACGTTTTTTTAAAAATCCGAATCCAGAATTTGATTCTAGTTTTTTAACGGATATTCAAAAGAATTTAATTGGGTTTTATCAGAGAAATGGATTTTTAAACTCTCGGGTTGATTATCAAGTTGACACAAATAAAAAGGTTTTTTATAAAATAAATTTTCTAATTGAAGAAGGTAATCCGAGTGTTTTTCAAAAGGAGGATAGTTTATCCATAAATAATCCGGCTATTGCCTTGCATGTAAATAATTATTTAAAGACTTCAAGTTTAATTGAAAAAAATAAATTATTGAATCTTGAAAAAATAAAAGAGGAAAAATCTGCTCTGGTTAACTATTTGAGAAATTCTGGTTATTATAAAATCGGAGAAGATGCAATTTCTATACAAATTAATGATTTAAAGGATACTACCTTAAATAAAATAGATTTAGTTTATCAGATTCCAAAAGTGAATTTTCAAGGATCTGAACTTTATGATAGACAATTTAGGTTTGACAATCCTAATTTTAAATTATTTGATCAAAAAGCTGAGCCAATACCTGTACCATATTCACTTGAAAAAAAGCTTAGGAAAATAATAAATATACAGTTTGGTAATCCTTATTCTCAGAATAAGGTTAATTATGCAGTTCAAAATTTAACGATATCGGATCAATTTAGATCTACTAATTTAAAATTAGAAGAGAAAAATACCTTATTAAAACCAAATTTTGAATTAATCAATCAAGATAAATTTAATTTTAATTCTGAATTAGGAGGTTCAATATTTAGAGGAATACCAGGACCTTTCCTTTCCAATTCATTTAAAATTAGACGAATATTTTCGTATTTAGATTATTTAGATTTTACGGCAAGAATAGGCTTTGAGGCACAAGCAGGATTTATTAATACATCTGAGACAAGAAAAAATCTAGATTTAACTTTATCTTCTAGTTTGAATATTCCCTATTTAACTCTTCCAAATAAAATTTTAGAAAAAAAACTATTTCAAAATATATTTGCCTCGAAAACGCAATATGGAATAAGTTATAATTATATAAATAGACCGGAATATGCCAGAAATAATATTAATATATTTCAGAATTTATATTGGCAAAAATCGAATAGAAGAATGTATAAATTATCATTATTCGATTTGAATATGATAAATACTAATTATCCTTCTACCAAAACCTCTACGGATTTCCAGAATTATTTGGAGGAATTAAGATTAACCGGAAATAATTTATATCGAAGTTTTAACCCTTCTTTTGTATCAAACATTAATTTTTCCTATCAGAAGGCTAATTTTGATGCTACAAATAAATTAGTAGATGGCAAATCGATTTCTTATACGATTGAATCAGGAGGTACTTTATTAAATTTTACTAAGGATAAATATTATCGCTTTGTTGAAAATATTCTTCAAAATTCTAATAATTTACAATTTTATCGGTATTTACGATTTGATTTAGATTATAGAAAATATATTTTGTTGGGTTATAGAGATAATTCTCAAATAGCCTTTAAGGTAAAAACTGGACTAGCCTATTCTTACAGTAAAGAAAATGGTTATCAGTTGCCTTATGAGAAGAACTTCTTTATTGGAGGACCATCTTCTATTCGTGCATGGAGGCCAAGAAGATTAGGGCCTGGAGGATTTCAATCTACGAATGAATTGATTGAAAAACCTGGTAGTATTATTTTTGAAACATCAGCTGAATATCGATTCAAAATTTTTGACTTTTTTGGAAAAATTAATGGAGCAACATTCAT
>CAZVFE010000012.1:0-31703 GCA_964626405.1 uncultured Cytophagales bacterium
GTGATCCGGCCAGAAGGTCTGGGAATGAGTTTTTGTTTCAGATGCAAGCTTATTCAAATATCCAGGTTTTGAATGGCTATGAAATTAAAAAAATTATCACGGCATGTCCTCATTGTTTCAATACTTTAAAAAATGAATATCCTGAATTGGGAGGGAATTATGAGGTGATACATCATAGTCAGTTATTGGCAGATTTATTAGAATCTGGTAAAATTCAAATATCTGAGAGTGAAAAAGAGGTAGTTGCTTATCATGATTCTTGTTATTTAGGAAGATCAAATGGGATATATGAAGCACCAAGAAATATTATTAATTCTCTTAAAAAGGAACTAAAAGAGCTTAAATCTTGTAGAACTAAAGGGTTATGTTGTGGTGCAGGTGGTGCTCAAGTATTTAAAGAGCCTGAGCCAGGAAGGGAGGATATGCAGGTAAGAAGAACGAAAGAGGTGGTAGAGTCAGGTGTGAATAAGGTAGCAGTTGCTTGTCCGTTTTGTATGATTATGATGCAAGATGGGATCAATAAATCTGGGAAAGAAGGATTGCATGTGGTAGATTTAGCAGAATTAGTGAATGAATCAATGAAATAATATGTTAGTAGATATTAAAACTTTAGGGGGGAGTTCGAAAGTTTGGATTTACCAAGCTGATAGGGCTTTATCAAGAACAGAATTAGATGAATTTACAGAATTTTTAGATAAGTCTGTAAATAGTTGGGAAGCTCATGGAGCGCCATTAAAGGGAGGATATCAATTATTAAAAAATCGATTTTTAGTTTTGGTGGTGGATGAAGGCATGAATGCAGCATCAGGTTGTTCGATTGATGCTTCTACAAGGTGGTTAAAGCAATGGGGAGAGAAGAAAGGCATTAACTTTTTTGATAGAAGTATTTTTATTGAAAATGAAGAAGGAGAATTGAATTCCTATTCATTGAATGAATTGAAATCAGGGGTGGAGGAAGGCCGAATTCAGGAAGATAATTTTGTTTATACGCCAACAGTTGCCAATTATGCTCAATATTTGAATGGATGGCCAGAAAAAGTAGGACAATCTTGGATGAAGCGTTATTTTAAGGCAAAAGTTTAGAAGCGATATCCCATTAGGAATTCCTTTATTTCCATTCTTTTTTTGCCTTGTAATTGGGAATCTAATATCGATATATAGCCATTTTTACAGCCAAAATTTAAAAAAGACTTTTGGTCTGTTTGATATTCGCCAGGTTGAAGGGTAGGCATAGAATCTTCTATGAATTTTGCCTTAAAAATTTTGAATTGTTTTTCTTGAATTTGTGTATAAGCTGAAGGAAATGGGTTTAAGCCTCGAATCAGATTAATGATAGATTGCCCGTCTTGATTAAAATCGATATTTCCCAATTCTTTTGTCAGCTTCGGAGCTTTTTTCAATTCATTGGATTCCTCTTGGGGATAGGTTTTGATGGAATCAGTTTCGATATCATCAACCGTTTTTAGCACAAGATTAGCTCCTCTTTCCATGAGTCTATTATAAAGTGTTCCGGTAGTATCTTCAGGTGAAATGGCCTCTTTATCTTGGTAAATGATATTTCCGGTATCAATTTCATGTTTTAAAAAGAAGGTCGTAACCCCAGTTTCTTTTTCGCCGTTGATAACGGCCCAATGGATAGGTGCCGCTCCTCTATATTGAGGGAGTAGGGAACCGTGGAGGTTAAACGTTCCTTTAGGCGGTAAACTCCACACAGCTTCTGGAAGCATTCTAAAAGCCACGATTATCTGTAAATCTGGATTTAATTCTTTTAAATCCTTAATGAATTCTTCACTTTTTAAATTGATTGGTTGAAGAATATTGAGATTTTTTTCTTGAGCATATGCCTTAACAGCAGAGATTTGAACCTGTTGTCCTCTCCCAGCAGGTTTATCTGGGGCAGTAACCACCCCAACAATATTTTTGCCAGATTCAACGAGTGATTTTAAACTTGCTACAGCAAAATCTGGAGTTCCAAAAAATACGATCCTCATGCCAATAAAATTAAGAAGTAAAATTAATGATTTAGGATGGATATTTTCCTTTTAAAAGGAATTATGTTCAATAATTTGGTTAATTCAAAAGAAAATTTGTTATTTTTGTAATAACAAATTTAAATGAATTGCCGTTAAACGTTAGACAAATCGAAACTTAAACGAACTAAGACATTCTACAATTAGCATTGTGGAACGGTCTTCGGCCGTTCTTTTTTTTTATTTTAAAATTATGGGACAAGTTAAATATTATACTGCTGAAGCCTTAGAAAAATTAAAGGCCGAATTGCATAACCTAAAATTTCAAGGAAGGGCTGATATGGCCAAGCAAATTGCCGAAGCGAGAGACAAAGGAGATTTAAGTGAAAATGCTGAATATGATGCAGCCAAGGATGCACAAGGATTATTGGAATTAAAAATTTCCAAATTGGAAGATGTTATTGCAAATGCAAGAATATTGGATGAATCTACAATTGATTTATCAAAAGTTTCAATTTATTCAAAGGTTAAAATTAAGAATTTGAAAAATGGAATGGAATTGAATTATACCTTGGTTTCAGAAGAGGAGGCAGATCTAAAAACAGGTAAAATTTCTGCTTCATCACCCATTGGAAAAGGCTTATTAGGAAAATCAAAAGGAGATATAGCTGAAATTATTGTTCCTGCAGGGAAAATTGATTTCGAGGTTATTGAAATCTCTCGATAAATTATTATTTAAAAATGGCGGATCCTACTCTAACAAGGGTGGATCCGTTTTTTAATGCTATTGGGTAATCACTAGACATTCCCATAGATAATTCTCTCCATTCAATTTGTGAAATTTCAGGATAATTAATTTCTTTCTTTTTTAGTTGGTCGAATATTTTTTTCAAAGAGGAAAATTCATCGTTTATCTGGGATTCATTTTCTGTAAGGGAAGCCATTCCCATTAGACCAATAATTCGAATATTTTTTAGGGAATTTAATTCTGGATGATGCAATATTTCTAGAAGTTCTTCCAGATTTAACCCAAATTTGGTCTCCTCTTGCGCAATATACATTTGTAGGAGACAATCGATAGTTCTATTATTTTTTTCTGCTTGTTTATTTATTTCCTTCAATAATTTAAAGGAATCTACAGAATGAATTAAATGAATAAAGGGGGCAATATATTTGACCTTATTTGTCTGTAAATGTCCAATTAAATGCCATTCGACATCTGGAAAATGGGGTTGCTTTTCAATTAATTCTTGAACTCGATTTTCTCCAAATTTTTTAATTCCAAAATCATAAACTTTTTTTAATTCTTCAATCGTTCTAGTTTTTGTAACTGCAATTAAATTAGCCTTTTCTGAATCAATATTCTGTAAAATTGCTTCTATATTAGTTGCTATAGACATAAAAAATTAAATTGATTTGTTATAATTAAAAAAGTAATATAAATTTAATCAATTAAATCGAAATTTTACAATTCGGATTTTATTCAAAAATTGGTATGGTAGAAAAGGAAAAAAAGGGTTCAAAAGGGATTAATCTAGTATTAGTAATATTTACATTGCTATTCGCATTTCTGTATCTAGTAGAGAAATATGATTTATCTATACCTGTAATTCGTCCATCCAAGGAATTTGTATCCGATGCTCAATTAAAATTAGATTCAATTTCAGAAGAACTGAATTTAAGAATCGTTCAAATTAAGAATTTAGGTGGAAGAGTAAAGGAATTGGAAACAATTCAAAATGAAATTCATGATGATCAGATCAAGTTAGGGGAGAATAAATACATAAGTGAGGAATTATTTAATAAAAGATTATCTTATTATGTGCGTTTATTGAGCGAGAAGGATAAGGAAATTGAGCGTTTGCAAGAAGAAAATACTGAATTGATCGCCAGGAATGATTCCTTAGATAAGGAAAACAGCAATTTGAAAATTGGTTTGGATATTGCTAGAAAAGCCATTGCGGATACTGCTTTAAGATTTTTGAATCGGGAGAAGGAATTATCTGAAAGATCAAGGGTATTAGAATTGAATAATCAAATATTAAATGAAAAGGTGAATGTTGCGGCAGCCCTACATGCAGAAGGGGTGAATGTTTATGCAATTAATTCCAAAGGAAGAGAGTCTAAGTCGCCCAATTCTACTAGTAAGAAATATGAAAAAATTCGGGTGAATTTTCATTTACAGCAAAATTCTTTAACCAACAAAGAGATAAAAGTAATTTATCTTAGAATCATTGAGCCAACGGGAATGGTATTAACAGATTTTTCTATAGGATCTGGAACATTTAATTTTAGAGGCAAGGAAATTCCATATACAGCAAAACAACGTATATTTTACGAAAATAGCCATCAAACAGTTGAATTCATATTCACAAAAAATACCCCATTTGTTTTAGGTCAACACGAGATCGAACTTTATTCTGAAGGGTACTTAATCGGACTAGGATCTTTTGAAGTAAGATAAATTGATTTTACTTTTTATTTTATTTTGAAAAGACATTTTTTTCATCTAATTTTGCAGTCCAATTTAAAAAATTAATTAATCGTATGAATTTAAAAAATTATGAGACGGTGTTCATTCTAACTCCCGTTTTGTCTGAACAACAGACAAAGGACGCTGTCGAGAAATTCAAGAAATTGTTAACCGACAATGGTTCTAAGATTGTTAACGAGGAAGCATGGGGTTTAAGAAAGTTGGCTTATCCGATTCAAGGCAAGCAAACTGGATTTTATCAAATTTTTGAGTTTCTAGGAGATCCTGCATTTATTGCAAAGTTAGAAATTGAGTACAAGCGTGATGAGCGAGTAATTCGCTTTTTGACTACAGCTTTAGATAAGCATGCTGTAGCGTACAATGAGAAAAGAAAGAAAGGTCAAGTAGGTAAGAAGACTGAAAAGGCTGAAAAAACTGAACAAACTGAAAATAACGAGGCATAATTATGACACTAGTAAATGAACCTTTAGATAAGAATCCCAATAGAAAGAAATATTGTAGATTCAAGAAAGCGGGAATCAAATACATTGATTATAAGAATCCTGATTATTTATTAAAATTAGTAAATGAGCAAGGAAAGATTTTACCTCGCAGATTAACAGGTACTTCTTTGAAATTTCAAAGAAAGGTTGCACAAGCAGTAAAGAGAGCGCGTCATTTGGCATTAATGCCATACGTAGCAGATGGTTTAAAATAGTCAATCCATAAATAGAAAGAAATGGAAATCATATTAAAGACAGATATTGCCGGTTTAGGATATAAAAATGATGTAGTGAATGTAAAGCCTGGATATGGAAGAAATTATTTAATTCCACAAGGGTTTGCTACAATGGCTACTTCTTCAAATCTTAAGATTTTGGCAGAAAATATTAAGCAAGCAGCTCATAAAGTAGAAAAAATTCGTCAGGATGCTGAGGAATTAGCTGCAAAAATTGGAGATATAGTATTAGAGATTCCTGCAAAGACAGGAGAAAGTGGAAAGATTTTTGGACGAGTTACTTCTCTTCAAATTTCTGAAATTTTAGCCTCTAAAGGTTTCGATATTGATAGAAAGAAAATTTCATTCAATTCAGAAATTAAAATGGTAGGAGATTATTCAGTAGTATTAGATTTACACAAAGAGGTAAAGCATACTATTAATATTAAGATTATCAGCGAATAACTTTATTCACTCTACCTAGGTATAAAAAATGGCCATCTCATACGAGATGGCTTTTTTTATGGATCTTATTTACAAGTGAATAAAAAAAAGCCACTTCATTTGAAGTGGCTTTAAAATCGGATCAACTAATTAATTAGTTAGCTAAAGCTTTTTGAAGGTTCTGGTCAATTGCAGCCAAGAACTCCTCAGTATATAAATAATGCTCACCATGGTTTACTTTATTTCCATGGATACAAACTGCTAAGTCTTTTGTCATTTTTCCGCTTTCTACAGTTTCAATACAAACTTTCTCTAGAGTTTGAGCAAAATTTCTTAAAGCATTATTATTATCTAATTTACCTCTGAAATCTAAACCTCTTGTCCATGCAAAGATTGAAGCAATTGGGTTAGTAGAGGTTGGATTTCCTTTTTGGTGCTCTCTGTAATGTCTAGTAACAGTACCATGAGCTGCTTCTGCTTCTAAGGTTTTTCCATCTGGAGTAACTAAAACAGAAGTCATTAATCCTAATGAACCAAATCCTTGTGCAACCGTATCAGACTGAACATCACCATCATAGTTTTTACAAGCCCAAACAAAATTTCCATTCCATTTTAAAGCAGATGCAACCATGTCGTCAATTAAACGATGTTCGTATACGATTCCAGCAGCTTCAAATTTTTCTTTGAATTCAGCTACATAAATTTCTTCAAAAATATCTTTAAATCTACCATCATATTTTTTCAAGATCGTATTTTTAGTAGATAAATATAAAGGCCATCCTTTTGATAAAGCCATATTAAAGCAAGAATAAGCAAATCCTCTAATCGACTCATCCGTATTGTACATGGTAAGTGCGATACCATCATTTTTAAAGTCATAAACTTCAAATGATTGTGGCTCTCCACCATCTTCTGGAGTAAAAGTAACCGTTAATTTTCCTTTACCTTTCGTAATAAAATCAGTTGCTCTGTATTGGTCGCCAAAAGCATGTCTACCAATTACGATTGGAGCAGTCCAATTTGGAACTAATCTCGGTACATTTGAACAAACGATAGGCTCTCTAAATACAGTTCCACCTAGGATATTTCTGATAGTACCATTAGGAGATCTCCACATTTGCTTTAAATCAAATTCTACAACTCTTTGTTCGTCTGGAGTAATAGTTGCACATTTGATACCTACGCCGTATTTCTTAATTGCTTCCGCAGCTTCTACAGTAACTTGGTCATTGGTTTCATCTCTGTATTCAACACCCAAATCAAAGTATTTGATATCTAAATCTAAATAAGGAAGAATTAATTTGTCTTTAATAAACTTCCAAATAATTCTAGTCATTTCGTCACCATCCAACTCAACTACCGGATTAGCTACTTTAATTTTTTCCATAACAGGCTTTTATTTTTAATTATAACGTTAACAATTCCACAAAGGTAATACATATTCTTTTTTCAACCATTATTTTAACCTAACTTTACACGAAATATTCAATATTTTTTTTATGACTACAATCTTAAAAATTCATTGTAAGGATGAAATCGGGCTGGTATACAAAATTACAGGGGTTCTTTACAATCAAAATGTTAATGTATTGCAAACCAATGAGTTTGTTTTAGATGAGCAAAATCAGTTTTTTATGCGTGCATTATTTTCTGGAGAATTTAATCAAGAGATTGTAGAAAAACAATTAATAGATATTTTGCCTTCCAAAGCAAAGGTAGAATTTATTCCTGAAACCATTAAAAAAGTTGTAATACTTGCTACAAAAGAACATCATTGTTTGGGGGATTTATTAATTAAAAATAAATTTCATGATTTGCCATTTGAAATTCAGGCAGTCATTAGTAATCATAATCATTTGCAAGAATTAACTGAGCAATTCACTATTCCCTTTCATTTAGTATCTTCAGATGAAATTGAAGAAAGGGATTTACATGAAAAGGAAGTGATGAAAATTATCGACCAATACAATCCTGAAATAATTGTCTTGGCAAAATATATGCGAATATTGACTCCAAATTTCACTAAAAAGTATTTTGGGAAATTGATAAATATCCACCATTCGTTCCTCCCAGCCTTTGTTGGGGCAAAGCCTTACCACCAAGCCTATGAAAGAGGGGTGAAAATTATCGGTGCTACAGCTCATTTTGTGACCGATGATTTGGATGAAGGCCCAATTATTTGTCAAGAAATTTTACCAGTTTCTCATTCATATTCTGCCAAAGCCATGGCCAAAGCAGGAAAGGAAGTAGAGAAATTAGCCTTGTCTAAGGCACTTCAATTGGTTTTTGAGAATAGAGTTTTTGTATATAAAAATAAAACCATTCTTTTTGAATAAAGATAAAATTGTAAATTTGCAATCTTAAAATAAATAATCGGATATGTTTGAAAGTTTAAGTTCAAAATTGACCTCAGCTATGCGGACCCTAAAAGGGAAAGGTAGTATTACTGATGTTAATGTAGCGAGTACGGTAAAAGAGATTAGAAGGGCTTTAATGGATGCCGATGTGAACTATAAAGTCGCAAAGGAAATAACCGACCGAATTAAGGAACAAGCTTTAGGCCAAAAAATCCAAATTGCAGTTGAGCCTGGACAAATGTTGATAAAAATCGTGCATGAAGAGCTTACGAAATTAATGGGCTCTGAAAAGCAAGATATCAATACAAAGGGAGATCCAGCAATTGTTTTGATTTCTGGACTTCAAGGTTCCGGTAAAACGACCTTTACAGGGAAATTGGCGAATCATCTTAAAAAATCTGGTAAACAAATTTTATTGGTTGCAGGGGATGTGTATCGTCCGGCCGCGATAGACCAATTAAAAGTTTTGGGTGAACAGGTAGGAGTAGAGGTTTATTCAGAAATTGAAAATAAAAATCCTGTTGAAATTGCTCAAAATGCAATTGCTTATGGAAAGAAAAATGGAAAAAAAATAATCGTAGTCGATACCGCTGGTCGTTTAGCCATTGATGAAGAAATGATGGCTGAGATTGAGGCAGTAAAGAAAGCGATTAGCCCGTCTGAAACCTTATTTGTTGTAGACTCCATGACTGGTCAGGATGCAGTAAATACGGCAAAAACTTTCAATGATCGGTTGAATTTTGATGGGGTTGTTCTGACCAAATTAGATGGAGATTCAAGAGGTGGTGCGGCACTTTCTATCCGAGAGGTGGTTGATAAGCCAATTAAATTTATTTCCACAGGGGAAAAAATGGATGCCTTGGATTTATTCTATCCAGATAGAATGGCGAATAGAATCCTGGGTATGGGTGATGTTTTATCTTTGGTTGAAAAGGCCCAACAAGCTTTTGATGAAGAAGAGGCTAAGGCATTATCTAAGAAATTCAAAAAGAATACTTTTTCTTTTCAAGATTTTTACAACCAGCTTCAACAAATCAAGAAGATGGGTAATATTAAAGATTTAATGGGAATGGTGCCAGGTATGGGGAATGCCATGAAAGATGTAGATATTTCGAATGATTCCTTCAAGCCTATTGAAGCTATTATTCAATCTATGACACCAGCCGAGAGAGATAATCCTGATATTTTAAATCCCTCTAGAAAACAAAGAATTGCTGATGGCTCAGGTACGTCAATTCAACAATTAAATGCTTTGTTGAAGCAATTCAATGATATGAAAAAAATGATGAAGATGGTATCAAATTCACCAGGAGGAAGATTCAATCTTCCAAATATGGGCAATATGATGAGGAGATAAATTTTATCTCCTTATCGTTGCCTGAATTTCAGATTCAAATCCCTTTATTAATCGATTCATACTCGCATCAATTACCTTATCAGTTAGGGTTTGAGATTCATCTTGAAGGATAAATCCTACCGAATAGGATTTTTTCCCTTCACCTAAATTTTCACCTTTATATATATCGAATATAAATATTCTCTTCAATAAGCTTTGTTCATATTTGAAGGCTATTTTTTTCAATTCTTGAAAACTTATACCTTCTTCTATTACTAAAGATAAATCTCTTCTAACCTCTGGAAATTTAGAAATTTCAGTATAAGAAGTATTTTTGAAATTGTTCTTTGCTAAATAATCCCAATCAAAATCAGCATAGAATACTTCTTGCTTCATTTCAAATTTTTTCGCTAAATCAGGTTGAACTAGACCTAAATTTAGGATTGATTTCTTATTGACGATAACCTCTAAACCATAAGCAAAAATTGGGTTTGATTCAATGGTTTTAGTTTCTAAATCTCTTAGGCCTAAGCTTTGTAGAATTTCTAAGCAAGTTTGATAAATATTTACAAATTTCGTTTTTAAATCACCTTTTAACCAAGAATCTCCCTGCCAGTTTCCAGAAACGAATAGTCCTAAATGTTTTTTCTCAAATATTTTACCATTCTTTTTATGATAGGTTTTACCAAACTCAAAGAATTTAAGATTTTGTTGTTTTCTGTTGAAATTATAAGCTAAAGTCTCCAATCCTTGAAAAACCAAAGATTGTCTCATTACTCCTAATTCTTCGGATAGAGGATTCGTGATTTCTACGGTCTCAAAATTAAGTGTATTAGCAATTAATTCATGATTTTTGTCCTTAGTAATTGAATTAGTAATTATTTCAAAAAATCCTTTAGAATTTAGATCCTTTGAGATTTCCAATTGTTTTGCTTCTACATCAATTGCCGGGAAATCAGAAATAAAGGAAGTGCTTAAATTTTCAGAAAGAGGAACATTATCCAAACCATAAATTCGAAGAACTTCTTCTACTAAATCAGCCTCTCTATCCACATCTACTCGATAATTCGGACTTAAAACCTTTAATTCTTTTTCATTTATACTTAGAATTTCAAAATCCAATCTTTCTAAAATTTCTTTAATTTTATCAGAAGAAATTTCTATACCAATTAATTGATTAATTCTTTGGATAGAGGTTTCAATAATTCTTTTTTCAACTGGATTTGGATAAATATCTTGTAATTCAGACGCGATTTCTCCTCCTGCTAAATCCAATACCAATTGGCTTGCAATGGCCAAGGCATATGGTGCAGCATCAATATCTACTCCTCTTTCAAAACGAAAGGATGCATCTGTTTTTAATCCATGGAATTGGGAGGATTTTCGAATACGTGTTGGATCGAAATTTGCTAATTCCAAGAAAATATTCTTCGTATTTTCTTTTATTTCTGAATTTTCACCACCCATGATGCCAGCCAATCCAATAGGTTTTTCGCCATCACATATCATCAATTCTGCCCCATTTAATTTTCTTTCTACTCCATCTAAGGTAGTAAATTTCGTTCCTTCAGCTAATGACTGCACAATTATCGTATCTCCTTTGATATCATTACAGTCGTAAGCGTGCATTGGTAAACCAAAACCATGACAAATATAATTTGTGATGTCCACAATATTGTTAATGGATTTTAATCCAATTCCCCCTAAATAAGATTTTAGCCAATCTGGGGATTCTTTTACCTGAATATTTTGAATCGTGATTCCACAAAATCTTTTACAACCTTCATCCTTTAGGACCAATTTTATTGGATGATTTTTTGTGGGAGTGAATTTGTTGGCAATAGGTAATTTTACTGGAATACCTGAAATGGCATAAATATCTCTGGCAACCCCCCAATGTGAAGCAGCATCCGCTCTATTTGGGGTTAGCCCAATTTCAATTATTTTTTCTGTTTTTATATTGAAATATTCTGCAGCAGGTGTACCTATTACAGCGCTATCATCTAAAATTAAAATTCCATCATGAGAATTACCTAATCCGATTTCATCTTCCGCACATATCATTCCTTCAGAAGGGTGTCCATAAACCTTTCTTTTCTCAATTTTAAATAAAGGTTTACCGGATTTATCATATAATTCTGTGCCAGGGGTTGCTACAATTACTTTTTGCCCGGCAGCTACATTAGCCGCTCCACATACTATGGAAAGTAATTCTTCAGAACCTATATTTACAGTAGTTAAACTTAACTGTTTATCATTATGTTGAAATCTTTCACAGGTATTTACTTGGCCAACAACAAAGCCTTTAAGGCCGCCTGGAATAGCCTCTATTGTTTCAATTCCCTCAACTTCTAATCCAGTATTTGTTAATAGTTCTGTTAATTCTTGATCGCTGCCTTTCTGGGGTAATTGGGTTAAATCAATAAAATCTTTTAACCAACTTAGTGAAATTTTCATATTTATTTTTTACCAAATTTCATTTTATAGGAAACAGAAACATTTCCTTTTGAAATATCATTTAATTTATTTTTTAATAAACGTTTTTTAAGGGGACTCAAATGATCTGTAAATAAAATACCTTCAATATGATCATATTCGTGTTGGATAATTCGAGCTGCAAGTCCTTCAAACCACTCTTCTTTTTCATTTCCATTTTCATCGAAATAATGGATTAGTACTCTTTCAGGGCGTTCCACTTCTCCTCTCAAACCAGGAATTGATAGGCAACCTTCCTCAAATATCCATTCTTCGCCTTCTTCTTCTAAAATAGTAGGATTAATGAAAGCCTTTTTAAAATCAATAAGGCTAGGGTCAAAATCTTCGTCTTCCTCTTCCTCCGCATTCATTGGTCTTCCATCCACCACGAAAAGTCTTACTGAAAGGCCGATTTGAGGGGCAGCAAGACCTACGCCACTTGCTGCATACATGGTTTCAAACATATCATCAATCAGCTTTTTTAATTCTGATTCCTCCATTTGAATATCATCAGCAAGTTTTCTAAGAATTGGATTTCCGTAAGGAATGATTGGGTAAATCATTTTTTATTAATTAATCTACAAAATTAAATAAATATTCTCAAAATTGAGTAAAATAGAATAATTTTACCGAATTACATCGAAATTGTCCATTGAACAAGATTTTTGAAAACAATTTCAGGGTATTTTTAATTTTACATTCTAAAAGTATTAAAACAATACGTTGGACATGAAACAATTTTTTAAGTTTACAATCGCTTCTTTTCTAGGTATATTTTTATTTTCAATTGTATCTTTTTTCTTAACATTAGGGATAATTGTTGCTATTTCTTCAGATGATACTGAAGTAACTGTACCCAAAAATTCTATTTTAAAATTGAATTTAAATGGTATTTTGGTTGAGAATGCCTCTTTGGAAAAGAATCCATTTGATGGATTGAATATCGGACTTTTGGAAAGTAATTCTCAAATAGGGTTGATTCAATTAATTCAAACAATTGATAAAGCATCCAAAGATGATCGGATTAAAGGGATTTATATGGAAGCCGCATCACCCATTGCCTCATATGCTCAATTATTTGAATTGAGGGATGCATTGGAGCGTTTTTCTGATTCTGGCAAGTTTATTTATTCCTATGCTGAGGTATATTCAGAAAAGGGGTATTTTTTATCCTCTGTGGCAGATGAAGTTTTTGCTAATCCTTCGGGAATTATCGATTTTAATGGAATAATGGTTCGTTATTCCTATTATAAAAAATTATTTGATAAGCTTGGAATTGAGCCAGTTATCTATAAAGTTGGGAAGTATAAGTCTGCTGTAGAAAGCTTTTCTCGTTCTAATATGTCTGAGGAAAATAGGCAGCAATCTCGTGAGATGATTTATTCGATTAATCATCAAGTGATGAAAAAGATTTCAGAATCAAGAGGAATTTCGGAGGTTAGATTGAATGAGATTGCAGATAGTCTTTTAGCATTTCAGCCTGTAGAAGCGGAGAAATTAAATATGGTTTCGATTGCGTATAAATCTGAAGTAGATTCACTTTTAAAAGAGGAAATAGAGATAGATCAGGACGATGATTTGGAATTTATCAGTTTCAGAAAATATGCAAAAGTAAATTTAAAGGACGAATCCTATGAGGGGTCAGATAGAATAGGTGTATTAGTGGCGGATGGCGAAATTTTAGGACCAAAAAGTATGGATGGATATATTGGTTTTCAGGATTTCAATAAAGAATTAAAGGAATTAGTAGATAATAAAAGGATAAAAGCCATTGTAATAAGGATTAATTCTCCGGGGGGCTCTTCATTAGCCACTGATATTATGTGGAAAGCCATAAAAGATGCAAAAAAGAAGAAGCCGATAATTGTATCTATGTCTGGATATGCTGCTTCTGGGGGTTATTATATGGCAGTAGGAGCAGATAAGATCGTAGCTTCCCCAACAACTATTACGGGTTCTATAGGAATATTCTCTCAATGGATAGATATTTCCAAATTCATGGAAGATAAAATAGGAATAACGTATGATCAGGTTATGACAAATCAAAATTCTGATTTTTTACAGAATTTAAGTAAACTTTCAGATTACCAAAGCAAGGTAATGTTGAAGAATATTCAGGCAGGTTATGATGATTTTATTTCCAAAGTTGCTGATGGCAGAAAAATGACAAAGGAGGAAATTTTGGAATTAGCGAGTGGTAGGGTATGGACCGGAGAGATGGCGAAAAAGGTGGGTTTAGTGGATGAATTGGGAGGATTAGATAGGGCTATTGAAATTGCTGCTTTGGATGCTAAACTAGAAAAAAATCAATACAAGGTTTTAATCTACCCGAAGGCCAAATCTGTATTAGAAGAATTATTAGATACTTCACAGGAGGATGTATCGTCTAAATTAATTCAAGGATTAGGTTCAGAACTTTATCCTTATTCTAAGGCATTATTAGAAATAAAAAAGATTCAAAAAAGAAATGGGTTAATGTGTGTCCTTCCATATGGTATAGAAATTGAATAGTTTTGTATCTTTGTCAAAACATTCTATTATGATTAAAAACAATTGGACTAGAGAAGAGGTAGAAAAAATCTATAATCAACCGTTTTTAGATTTAGTATTTCAGGCAGCAACTGTACATCGTGAGCATCATGATCCTAGAGAGGTACAGGTGAGTACTTTATTATCTATTAAAACTGGGGGTTGCCCGGAAGACTGTGCATATTGTTCACAAGCAGCGAGGTATCATACAAATGTTAAGGTTCAGAAATTATTACCCTATGAAGAGGTAATAAATGCTGCATTAAGGGCTAAGGAAAATGGAAGTTCTCGATTTTGTATGGGAGCGGCCTGGAGAGAGGTAAGGGATAATCGAGATTTTGACAAGGTATTAGATATGGTGAAGGGGGTAAACTCTTTGGGAATGGAGGTTTGTTGTACCTTAGGAATGTTATCAGAAGAACAAGCAAATAAATTAAAGGATGCTGGTTTGTATGCATATAATCATAATGTAGATACTTCAGAAGACTATTATGATGAGGTTATTTCTACTCGAACCTATGATGATCGTTTAAAGACCTTAGAAAATGTAAGAAAGGCAAAGTTATCGGTTTGTTCAGGGGGGATTATTGGAATGGGGGAGGATTCAAATGATCGTATTGGAATGCTTCTTACCTTAGCCAATTTACCAGAGCACCCTGAGTCTGTGCCAATTAATAATTTGGTCCCAGTAGAGGGAACTCCTTTTGAAGATCAGCCAACAGCTTCTTTATGGGATTTTGTTCGTGTAATTGCTACTGCAAGAATTATGATGCCAAAAACAATGGTAAGATTATCCGCGGGAAGATTACAATTAAGTCAGGAAGGTCAAGCCTTTTGTTTTCTAGCTGGAGCAAATTCAGTATTTTCTGGGGATGTTTTATTAACAACTCCAAATCCGGATCAAAATTCTGATAAAGAATTATTCCAGATATTGAGTATTAAGCCAAGGGAAGCGTTTAAAGGCAAGGTGGATTTCAATCAAATTCCTTCTGTTCAATAAAATTAAATTGATTTTTCCATGGTGAAATGAGGGATTGTTCCGAATAGGAGATAACTCATTTTAGCGATTTTAAATCCAATTTTTTCATAAAATGGAATGGCATTGTCGCGTGCTTCTAAAATAATTTTCTGAATATTATTTGTTTTGGCTATTTTCTCTAATTCTAACATGAGTTTTTTGCCAATACCTTTGTATTGATGATTTTTGTCTATTGCCACGCAACGAATTTGTGCATAATTTTCGGCATAATGCATTCTTGCAGCGCCTAATACTTGTTCATCTTGGATGGCAATAAGGTGAATGGCGTGGTCATCATCCGGTAGAATTTCAGAACCTTCTGGCTGGTTCCAGTCTTGCCTCAATACTTTATACCGAAGTGCAAAGTATTGAGACCATTCTTCTGGATTATTTGGAAATCGAATTTCCATTTATTTTGCAAAATTTACTGCTCTTTTTTCTCTGATTACAGTTACCTTGATTTGTCCAGGATACTGCATTTCTTTTTCAATTTTTTGAGAAATATCGAATGAAAGATTGGATGCTTTTTCATCTGTAACAGATTCTGCATCTACCAATATTCTTAGTTCTCTACCTGCTTGAATGGCGTAACATTTTTGAACTCCATCAAAAGAAGTTGCAAGATTTTCTAAATCCTTCAAACGCTTGATATAAGATTCCATCATTTCACGTCTTGCACCAGGACGAGATCCGGAGATGGCATCACAAACCTGGATAATGGGTGAGATCATGGAAGTCATTTCTACTTCATCATGGTGAGCACCAATTGCATTACATACTTCTGGATGTTCCTTATATTTTTGAGCTAATTCCATACCCAATACTGCGTGTGGTAATTCTGGCTCATCTGGCCAAACTTTTCCGATATCGTGTAATAGACCAGCTCTTTTAGCAAGTTTCACATTTAAGCCTAATTCTGCAGCCATAGTGGAGCAAAGTTTGGCTACTTCTCTTGAGTGCTGTAATAGGTTTTGACCATAAGAAGAACGGAATCTCATTCTCCCAACCATTTTAATAAGTTCTGGATGTAAACCGTGGATTCCTAGGTCAATGACTGTTTTCTCTCCAATTTCAATGATTTCATCTTCGATATTTTTGGTGGTTTTTGAAACAACCTCCTCAATACGTGCTGGGTGAATTCTTCCATCTTGAACTAATCTGTGAAGAGAAAGTCTAGCAATTTCCCTTCTTACAGGATCAAAGCCTGAAATAATGATGGCTTCAGGGGTATCATCTACGATAAACTCTACACCAGTAGCGGCTTCTAAAGCGCGGATATTTCTACCTTCTCTACCAATGATTTTACCTTTTACATCATCTGATTCAATATTGAAAACAGATACACAGTTTTCAATTGCATTTTCTGCTGCAGTACGTTGGATGGTTTCAATAACAATTTTCTTTGCTTCTTTGGTGGCAGTTAATTTTGCCTCTTCCATTGCTTCTTTTACCAACTGATTTGCCTTAGATTCCGATTCTGCGCGAAGAGATTCCATCAATTGTTCTCTTGCTTCATCAGCTGAGAGATTCGCGATTTTTTCTAGTTTGGCAATTTGTTCTGCGATGATTTTTTCAAGTTCAGATTTTCTCTTTTCGTATTCCTCAGTCTTTCTACGAACATTCTCTTCTTTATCATTTAAACTTTGTTTTGCGGAATTTATTTCCTGTTCTGTTTTTTTAACTTGTTCCGCTAATTGATTTAAATTTCTTTCTCTTTCCTTTAGTTTTTGTTCGTTTTCAATAAGAATTGCCCTTTTATTTTGGGTTTCTTCTTCAAAAGTTCCTTTCAATTTGATAAAATGTTCTTTTGCTTCTAACATTTTATCTCTCTTGATACCTTCAGCTTTTAATTCGGCACTTGAAATTATTTCATTTGCTTTTTGCTTCGCTTGTGCTTCAAAATCCTTATTTGATTTTGAGAAAATAATTTTTCCGCCAACAATACCTATTCCAAGGCAAGCGACAGAGGCTATTATTAAAGTAGTTAACATGTTTTATAAAAATTTATAAAACTCTTCTCGAAAAATACAGGGGAAGGATTAGTTTAAATATGAATCTACGATTTTTAATAAGTCTTTATTCCCTTTTTCCACCTCTTCTCTTTGGTTTTTTATTTGATTTTCGAATTTGAATGAACAAATACCTAAATCCAATGCAACCATTGCCATAATCTTATTGGGGTCAGAACTATTTAATTTTTTTTCGTAGAATTGAACCATTTCATTGACCAATTTAGCAGCTTGTCGAATGTTTTCTTCTTCTTTAGAATCAACTTTCAACGTAAGTTTCTGTATACCCAGATTGAGATTACAGGCTAGTTTTTGGTTCATGAATTAGACAATTTTTTTATACTTTGATCTATTACTGTTATATAATAATCTAATTTTTCCCTAAGTTCATCAGTCGAGACTGAGTTCAGTTTAATATTATCTACAATGTTAATGATTTTATCCGAATTATTATAATTTTTATTTTTAGAATTTAATAATTCTTTTAAATTTTCATTTTCTTCTTGTAAATTTTTTAATTCTTTTTCTAGTTCTTTGATGGTTTTTGTTAGATCTTTTGTTTTCCCTTTTTCCTCCAAAAACTTATCTCCCAATTGACTGATTTTCAATTGAAGATTAAGGATTTCAGAATTATATTTATAATCCATTATTCGTTTATTTTGGGAATAAAAGGTTTGCCGTTTTTCCAGCGAATTTCAAAAAACAAAATACTGATTAAAAATAGTAAAAATCCAAGATTTCCAGAAATATATTCTGGGATATTTTTTAAAATTAGTTGAGGGAAATAGATACAGATTAGACCCCATAATATGTAAGCGAGGGCATTTTTAACTTTATAGGGTACTGGATAATATTTTTCTCCTAAAATATAACAGAGGGCTGTCATAAATATGGTAGAAGCCAAGAAAGAATAGGCACAAGCCATGAAGCCAAATTCTGGGATGAAGATTATATTACCTATTAGATTTACGCCAAGTCCTGCCAAGGTGATATATGAGCCAAAATGTGTTTTATCGTTTAATTTAAACCAGACGGAGATATTATAATATAAACCAAGGAACAAGTTTCCTAATAATACAATTGGAACAATCGAAATGCCAATCCAATAAATTTCTTGTCGTAAGAAAAGGATTTTTATCCAGGAGAGGTTTCCAGAAATGCCTACCCAAAGTAGTAGGCAGATAATCATAAACCAATGAGTTGCAAGGGCTAAATTGTTTTTATCTTCTTTGCCCTCAGTTTTGCTAAGGAAGTAAGGTTCTGCAGCATATTTATAGGCTTGAATAGCCAAACTCATAAAAACTGCTAATTTTATAGCATTTCCATAAATTCCAACGATTGACTCCGTTGTGAGGTTTTCATAATAATTTTTTGGAAGTATTTTGCTCAATAAAATTCTATCTAAAAAACTATTTATGGTTGAGGCTAGGCTCATAAACATGATTGGATACCCATAAATCCAAAGCATTTTAAATTCTTTGAAATTGAAGTTGAATTGAAATCCTTTCCAAGAATTTTTTAAGAGAATGATCAAACTTAAATTGGCAAAAAGATTTGCAAGAATGATATAGCCTACACCAATTTCTGGATTATATATATTTTTTAAAAGATCTGGTCCTTGAATGCTTCCTTCCTGTAAGGGTTTTAGATATAGTAGGAAGATAATATTTAGGAATACATTTATTAAAATCAGGATAATTTTAGTGCTGACGAATTTTAAAGCTCGATTTTCATATCTGAGTCTGGCAAAGGGGATGGCAAAAATTGCATCAGTAGCCATTAAAATAGCCATCCATTTTACAAATTCTCCTTTATTTGGAAAGCCAATAAAATGCATGATGGTATCGGAGAAAAGAAATATGATTGTTCCGAGAAAAAGAGAGCTAATTAAAATACTGGATTGAATAATATTGAAAAAATGTTTTTCATTTTCTCTGGAATATCGAAAATAAGCTGTTTCCATTCCATAGAGAAAAATTACATTAGCTATCCCAACATAGGAATAAAGTAATACATTTATCCCATTTTCTTTGGGTAGGAAGGCTGCAGTATGGATAGGGATTAACAGGTAATTCAATAATCTTCCGATGATTGTACTAAAACCGTAAAGGGCTGTTTCACCTGCTAGTTTTTTTAACATATTAATACAAATTAGGATTTATTAAAACCAATTTTTTCATAAAATTCTTCTGAATAGTTTTCACTCAAAGGAATATGGTTTTCTCCTATTTTTACTTTTTGATTGCGAATAGATTCAATAGAATTGATTGCAATAATAAAAGATTTATGAATTCGAATAAAATAATCAGAAGGTAATTTTTCTTCAATCCCTTTCATTGTCATTCTGCAAACTAATGGAAATTTCTGAGATTTTAAATGAATTTTTATATAATCTTTTAGTCCTTCAATAAAATCAATATCGCTGAAATTGACTTTTATTAAAGAATAATCAGCATGTATAAACATGTAATCTAAAGTGGTTTTAGAGGTAGGTTGTTTTTTTGCATCCAAATAAACCATGGCCTCTTTAGATTTATTTACTGCTTTTAGAAATCTTTCAAAGGAGATAGGTTTTAAAAGGTAATCCAAAACATCTAATTGGTAACCCTCTAAGGCATATTGTTCGTAGGCAGTTACAAAAATTACCAATGGCTTAATGGCAAGTCCTTCTAGAAATTGAATGCCTGTCATACCGGGCATTTGTATATCCAAAAAGATTAAATCTACTTGATTTTCAGTTAAAAAATTATTTGCTTCGATCGCATTTTTACAAGTACCCACTAATTCGAGGAATTCAACTTCTTTGATATTATCCACTAATAATTCAATGGCTAATTCTTCATCGTCTACCACTAAGCATCTAATTTTATGTGAATCCATATTTATTTGATTTCAATGGTTAAAATTACTTTATAATTTTCATTGGTTTCCTGAATATTCAAATTAAAATTATTTGAATGTAATAATTCCAATCTTCTTTTAATGTTTGTCATGCCGATTCCAGAAGAATCATCTTTTGTTTCAATTTTGGAATTTTCTGAAATTTTATTTTCAACAATAAAAGTAATGGTGTTATTAATTTCTTCTAGTGAAATATTGATAAAGGGTTTTTCTACCAAGACTATCCCGTGTTTAAAAGCATTTTCAACGAAAGGGATAAGGAGCATTGGTTCAATTGTAAGGTTATTATTTTGAATATTTTCATGAAAATTAACTTCAATATCTTTTCCGAAACGAAGTTTTTGTAATTCGATATAAGAGTTTAGGTATTTGCTTTCTTTTTCAATAGTAACTTTGGAGTCTCTTGTTTCATAAATCATATAGCGCATTAAATCGGAAAGTTTTATTACAACAGGCTCTACCATTTCCATTCTTTTTCTTGAAAGGGCAACGATACTATTTAAAACATTGAACATGAAATGTGGAGAAATTTGGGATCTCAGAAAGGATAATTCGGATTTTAATCTTTCTGTTTCAAGTTCTTTTGATTTTTCTTTTTCTTCTATTGAAGTGGTAATGAATCTATAAATTACGCCCATTGCAAGGGTAAAGAGAATCTGGAATGTGGTACCAATAATTGGGCCTCTACGGAAAATATTTTTTGGTCCTTGGGGGTCAAGGATAATTTCTTGAAGGGCACCATGAATTTCGTACATAAAGTACATGGCGATGGCAAGAAGAATTATATAAATAATTGAGCCAAATTTAGGTAAAACCCTTTTCATTAAAATTTCTGTGTTTAAGTAGAAAAGGGGGATATTTGCAGCCGCAAAACTCATAAAAAAGAGGGTCCAGTGCCAATATCTATTAGATTCTTCCAGGTTATCGGAATTGGAAGTTGGCCTCATTACATAGGGAATCATGATATATCCCACCCAGAAAAGGAAATGGAATAAAAAATATCGTATTTTTATAATAATTGGATTCATTTTAACGTATTTCCCAGCAAATTAGTGGTTTATGAATTAAAAATTTAAATTATTATACAGAAATTTAAAAATTGTAGATAAAACCCAATATTTTGTATTATAAAAAAATCAGTCTTTAAGTTTCCAATTTTTTAGTTTATTTCTTAGTTTTAGGATTACTATTAAACTTATTTAAATGGGAAAATTTCTTTTATTTTTATTATTGCCATTTTTGGGCATTTCACAACATGTTTTAGATCTGAGTAATTTAAATGATTTTGAAAATCCATCTAAGAATTGGACTATTCAAAACGGGAGTATTTTAACCAATAAATTATTGCCGAAGGATAATCAGGATTTAATTTCAAAATTACAACATGGAGATATTCATTTGAAATTTGAATATCGAATTCCTGAGGGTTCAAATTCTGGGATATATTTACAGGGAAGGTATGAAGTTCAAATTTTAGATTCTTGGAAGAAGGAAAAAGTGAAGTATTATGATAATGGAGGTATTTATGAGCGTTGGGATGATAGTAGAGGGAAGGGGAAGGAAGGCTATGAAGGGTATGCTCCTACGGAAAATGCTTCAAAAGCACCTGGGTTATGGCAGAGTTTAGAAATAGATTTTCAAGCCCCAAGATTTAATGAAAATGGGAAGAAAATTACGAATGCGAAATTCAAGAAAGTAATTTTAAATGGAGTTTTAATTCACCAAAATATTGAGGTTTCTGGAGTAACGAGGGGCTCTTTATTTGCGGAGGAAGGCATTAAGGGGCCTATTCGGATACAAGGAGATCACGGTGGGATTGAAATAAGAAATTTTTGGTATGAAACATTTGATTTGCCATCCATTAAGTTGACGAATATTCAATTTAAAACCTATCAAAGTGAGAAAGAAAATCAAATTAAGACCTTCAATATAGATGGTTTAGAACCTGTACAAGTTGGTACGGCAGATAAGTTAGATCAACAATTAATTGAGCCTAAGGCGAATTTTTTAACGGATTTTCAAGGAGAATTGGAAGCGCCTGCTTCGGAAGATTATTTATTTGAATTATATTTTACCGGTTCTGCTCAATTATGGTTGGATGGGAAAAAATATTTTGAGGCTGAGAGTTGGTATAATACTAAAAATGAAGTCTCTGTTCCTATTTCAAAGGGAAAACATCAATTAGATATTGTTTATGTAAAAGATTTTCCTTGGGGACCAAAGGCATTGGGTGTTTATGTGAAAAGAGTTGGATCGGAAAAAATTGCCTTGCATGAAAGGACTTCCTTGCCGGAGCCCGAGGCAATTGGAATGATTGAATATAAAGTTGGTCAGGAACCCGTTATGCAACGTTCATTTATGTTTGAAGGTGAGGTAAAGAATACGTATGTGATTAGTGTTGGAACGCCCAATAGATTACATTATTCTTATGATTTGAAAAAAGGAGATTTGATTTATGTATGGCGTGGAAAGTTCTTGGATGTTACTCAGATGTGGCATGATCGTGGGGAACCACAGACAGCAGCGCCACTTGGACAGGTAGAGAACATATTTGGGGGAGGAAATTTACTATTGGGAAATAAGAAGCTTGCGGATTCATGGATTTATAAAGGTTATACCTTAAAAGATGGTTTGCCAATTTATCATTACAAGTTTGAAGGAGGAGGAATTGATGATAAAATTATTCCGAATAAGGATAATTCGGGATTATCAAGGACTATTTCAAATACTTCTGGACATAGTTTAAATATTGTTTTAGCGAAGGGGAATTCAATTGAAAAAGTAAGTGAAAGTCTTTGGGATATTGATGGAGAATATTTTATCAAAGTAAATTCTTCTTCAAGCCGTGTAGAAGGGGGAAGATTAATGGATAGCTTGGAGAAAGGTGATTATACGTATGAAATTGTTTGGTAATTAGTTAATGTTGAAAAAAATGAAAAATATATCGATATATCTGTTTTTATTAGTTGTTTCTTTTGGGTTGAAATCGCAAGATATTCCAAGGGAGTCTGATTTTTATGAAATTAAAACTATCGCCATTCCAAGTGAAATTTATTTGGAAGTGGGAGGTATTGCGACTATGCCAGATGGAAGGGTTGCTGTGAGTACTAGGCGTGGAGAAATTTGGATTTTAGAGAATGCTTATCAGGATGGAAGTTATGAAACGCGATATCATAAATTTGCATCTGGAATGCATGAAATCTTGGGTTTAGCCTATAAAGATGGGGTATTTTATTGTTCGCAGCGTTCTGAATTGACAAAAGTGATGGATACGGATCGGGATGGTATTGCGGATGTATATGAGCCAATTTATCAATTTGAGGTTTCAGGGAATTATCACGAATATACCTATGGACCAGTATTTGATAAAAATGGAGATATGTGGGTAAGTTTGAATTTGGCTTGGGTAGGATTTGGTGAAGGAAAATTTTCAAAGTGGAGAGGTTGGTTTGTGAAGATTAATCAAAAGGGAGAAATGGAGCCGATTGCTGGGGGGTTAAGGTCACCTGCTGGCTATGGATTTAATATAGATGGGGATTTGTTTTATGGAGAAAATCAAGGTGATTGGGTAGGGTCAGGCAGGGTTACTCATTTAGAAAAGGGTGATTTTGCGGGGAATCCAGGAGGATTGAAATGGTCCAAGGAGCCAGGTAGTCCATTTGTTTTAAGTTTAGAGGATATTCCAGATAATGGTGAGCCTATGTTTAAGGCAGCAGAAAAGGTGGATAATTTAAAATTGCCTACTGTTTGGTTTCCGCATGCCATCATGGGGATTTCTACATCGGATGTATTACAAGATACAACTGGAGGTAAATTTAGTCCATTTCCTTTGCAATATTTTGTGTCTGACCAGGGGCAATCCAAGGTGATGAGGATGGGATTGGAAAAGGTCAATGGGGTATATCAAGGATTTTGTATTAATTATAGAGAAGGTTTTCAGTCTGGGATATTAAGAGAGCGTTTTGGCATAGACGGTTCTATGTTTGTAGGAATGACATCCAGAGGTTGGGGATCAACTGGCAAGGATTTATTTGGTTTGCAGCGATTAGTTTGGAATAAAAAGATGCCTTTCGAGATTGAAACAATAAAAGCGGAAAAGGATGGATTTACCATTCGGTTTACCTTACCAATCAGTGAGGAGACTGCTAAAAATTTAGATTCCTATGCAATGAGATCTTATATTTATAAATACCAGCATCAATACGGTTCTCCGATTATTAATGTGGAAAATATGGGAATTAAAAACTTGAAAGTATCAGAGGATAGAAGAGAGATTCGATTGAGTTTAACAGGTTTTAGACAATATTATATTCATGAAATTAGTCTACCAGGCATAAGAAGTGAAAAAGGATTACCCTTGTTGCATGAGACAGCCTATTATACGTTAAATGAAATTCCTTCAGGAGAAAATCTAGTAGGAGGAACAAAAATTCAGCCAGTTCAAAAAGTTGAAAAAGTGGAAAAACCTGTTTCTAATAAGAATTCAAAAGATGTGACAGAAGCGGAGGCAATGGCTTTATTGAAAAAGCATACTTGTTTGTCTTGCCATTCAAAAGATTCAAAAGTAGTTGGGCCTTCCTATGTTGATATTTCCAAAAGAAAGTATTCTGAAAAGAGAATTTTAGAATTAGTGTATAAGCCTGAACCTGAAAATTGGCCGGAATACGCTACTCCAATGGCACCAATGTCTCATGTTCCATCAGGAGATATAATAAAAATTGCGAGGTGGATTAATTCGCTTAACCAGCCCTCGCAAAAATTATTAAATCGGGATTAATTATTTTTATTTAATAACTTCTCCGTTTATAAAGAGGACTAATTGTCCGTTTTGAGCATTAGAAGTAACCGTTATAGATTTATTGAAAGCACCTGGTCTGCCTTCTGAATTATAGGAGGCAGTTATTTTTCCAGTCTTTCCGGGCATGATTGGTTCTTTTGTCCATGAAGGAGTGGTACATCCGCAAGAAGGAGCAACATTAGAAATGATTACCGGGGCATTTCCTGAATTGGTAAATTCAAATGAATGAGTAGCAACTACTCCTTCTTTGATTTTTCCAAAATTAAATTTTTCCTCCTTGAACTTTACAACAGCTTGTGCGTTTAAAAAAGTTGTGAAACTAAAGGTTAGGATAAATAATAAAAATAGCTTTTTCATCTTGTTAATTTTTTTGAGTAAATTTATTAAAATTTTAATAAAAAAAAATTTTTCTGAGTGGGATTTACAAAAACAAGTATTCAATTTGATCCAAAAAAGGTGTTGGAAGACTATAGGATTGCTTTATTAAGCAGGGAATGTAGTTATTTGGTGAGGAAGGAGGTTTTTGCAGGAAGGGCAAAATTTGGGATTTATGGAGATGGTAAGGAGGTTTGTCAGATTGCCCAAGCAAGACATATTCAAAAAGGGGATTATTTTTCTGGGTATTATCGTGATCAAACGGTAGCGGTGGTTGTAGGGGATTTAACATGGCCCCAGTATTTTGCACAATTATATGGCCATCCTGATATAAATTTTGATCCGCATTCTGCGGGGAGGCAAATGATAAATCATCATGCTACCAGAATATTGGATGAAGAGGGAAATTGGAAATCTCAATTAGATCAAGTTAATTCTATTGCAGGAATTTCATCAACTGGAGCTCAAATCCCAAGAGCATTGGGAATAGGATACGCCTCTAAGTATTTTAGGAAAATTCAGGGCTGTAAGGATATGCAAGGAAAATTTTTCCGGGATGGTCATGAATTAGCATTTTGTAATATTGGGGATGCTTCTACCTCTGAGGGAATGTTTTTAGAATCAATCAATGCGGCAGGAGTATTACAAGTACCGGTTATTTTCTCTGTTTGGGATGATGGTTTTGGGATATCGGTACCTTTAAAATATCAAACTACGAAAGAATCTATATCTAAATCATTGGCTGGGTATCAAAGGACGGAATCTGAAGCAGGTTTGGAAATTATAGAGGTAAAAGCATGGGATTATCCGGGTCTAATGGAGGCTTATTCAAAAGTTACCGAATTAGCACGAACGAGTGATGTGCCTTGTTTGGTACATGTAAGTGAATGTACTCAATTACAGGGCCATTCATCCTCAGGATCCCATGAGCGGTATAAATCCAAGGAAAGACTTAATTGGGAAAATGAAAATGATTGTAATTTAAAATTCAAAGAGTGGATTTTAGAAATGGGTTTTGCGGAGGAAAAGGTTTTGGATCAAATGGCAGAAGATGCCAAAATAGAAGCAAAGAAGATTCAGGTTAAGGCTTATGAGGATTATACCAATGCCATATTAAAGGAAAAGGCTGAATTAATGAAAGTGTTGAAATTAGTAATAGACAGCACTCACCAAAAACAGCGATTTCAACCAATCATTAAAGACTTAATCAAAGAAAAATATCCTTTATATTCTGATTTAGTAAAGGCAGGAAGAAAGGCTCTTCGATTATTTAGGAATTACCAAGGTTCAACGAATATAAATATTCTAAAAAATTGGTTAAGGAATTTTGAAAAGGAGAATAAGGAACGATTCAGTTCCAATTTATATAGCAATTCAAATGAATCTCCCCTCTTGGAAAAGGGTGTGCCGCCGGTTTATTCTGAAAATTCAAAAAAAGTAGACGGTAGAGAAATTATCAATTTGGGTTTTGATTCTTTTTTAAAGGATCCCAAAGTTTTTATTTTAGGGGAAGATGTTGGTAAAATTGGGGATGTAAATCAAACCTTAGCAAATCTTCAAGCCAAATATGGGGAAGAACGAGTAACTGATACCGGAATTAGGGAAACTACCATAGTTGGACAAGGAATAGGGGCTGCTTTTAGAGGATTAAGACCTGTAGTAGAAATTCAGTATTTGGATTATATTTATTATTGTTTACCAACCCTGACAGATGATTTAGCCACTTTACAATATCGGACCAAAGGGGGACAGAAGGCACCTCTGATCGTGAGGACCCGTGGTCATCGTTTGGAAGGGATTTGGCATTCGGGGAGCCCGATGGGAACCTTAGTTCATTCACTAAGGGGAATGCACCTTTGTGTTCCTAGAAATATGGTACAAGCGATTGGAATGTATAGAACTTTATTGGCTGGGGATGATCCAGCCTTGGTTATAGAAAGTTTAAATGGATATCGTTTAAAAGAATTTCTTCCAGATAATATGGATGATTATAAAGTTCCATTAGGTGTGCCAGAGATATTAACAGAGGGAAAAGATATTACCTTGGTAACCTATGGATCGATGTGCAGAATTGCACAAGATGCGGTTATTCAATTAAAGGAATTTGGAGTTTCTGCTGAGTTAATAGATGTACAAACATTATTGCCTTTCGATCGTACAGGAACCATTTTAGAGTCCATTATGAAAACAAATAAAGTTATATTTATGGACGAGGATGTACCAGGAGGTGCTTCAGCTTATATGATGCAACAAGTTTTAGATAAGCAAGGAGGAGGAAAATGGTTGGATGTTCCGGCATCTTGTATTTCTTCCATGTCTCATAGACCAGCTTATGGTTCAGATGGGGATTATTTTTCAAAGCCCAATGCTGAAAATATTGTAGATAAGGTTTTGGAGATAATGCATGAAGTTGATCCAGATCAATTTCCAATTTTATATTAAATGAGTTCTGAAAACTACCTTTCTTGGATATATCAATCTTTTAAGGAAATCCTTAAAGGGATGAAATTGACGTGGAAACATTTAAAGGCAGCAAAAAATAGTAGGGAAATCCATAAAATATCAGATAATTCTTATTTTGAGCAATCAAAAGGGATTTTTACAAATACTTATCCGCATGTGGAGGTACCCGTTCCAGAGGTTGGCAGGTATAAGCTTCATAATGAAATGGACGATTGTATTGTATGTGACAAATGTGTGAAAGTATGTCCGGTTGATTGTATAGAAATAGAGCCAATTAAAGCCACTGAATTGGTGGGACATACCTCTGATGGGTCACCGATACGACTTTATGCTGCCAAATTCGATATTGACATGGGGAAATGTTGTTTTTGTGGTTTATGTACATCGGTTTGTCCGACTGAATGTCTGACGATGACTTCTGAATATGATTTTTCTAGTTTTGATATAAATGAACATATATTTGGATTTGCGAATTTGACGAAAGAGGAGGCAGAGGAAAAGAAGCGATTATATGATGAATTTATGGCTGAGAAAGAGGCATTAAAAGCAAAAGCTGCCTCGGAGAAAAAGGAGAGCCTGGAGGAGGAACAAAAACCGAAGGCTTCTTTTAAACCAGCATTTAAACCTGTTTTTAAACCTAAAATGCCACCTAAAAAAGAGGAATAATGGGATTGAGTTTTATTATATTATTCATTTGGATACTTGTGTCAGCCTTGGGGATTTTATTAACTAAGAAGATGATGAATGCCCTTATTTATTTTTTGTCTCTTATGTTGGCGGTGGTTGGAATATATATCTTATTGGAGGCTGATATTATGGCGATAAGTCATTTAGTGCTTTATGTAGGAGGTGTAATCGTCTTAATTATGTTAGGATTAATGTTGGCGGAAAATCGGTTTAGAGAAACGGATGGGAAGAACTTAATAATCGTTAATAGATTTCCTTTAACCTGGGGAATAATCATTGGCTTAAGTTTTACGGGTTTAATATTATATGGAATTAATGAAATTGGGGGAGGATTAATATTTGAAAATTCTTTTGGGTACGATCAAACAAGTATTGATTTAGTTGGAAGGTCATTATTGACAAATTTATTTTTTCCTTTTGAGTATATTGGGATTTTTTTATTGATAAGTTTATTTTTAGCAACTTATATAGCCAAGAAGCATGAATAGTGTTGAAATACCACTTTTGGGTTTTTTATTATTGTCGGCAATATTATTTGGGATAGGTTTGGCAATAGTTTTGATTAAGAAGAATCCTATATTGATTTTACTGGGTGTTGAATTAATGATGGTTGCAGGAAATATTAATTTAGTAGCTTTTGGGAGGAATGATGTTGAAAGGAGTGGAGTAATTTTTGGTCTATTTAATTTGATATTGGGAGTATGTGAATTAGCTGTAGGGATGGCTATTATTATTCAATCTTATAATTATTTCAAGGAAAATGATTTTTCAGATTTGGAAAATCATGAGGATTAGGCTTATTCCATCCAATTATTTAATTGATTAATTAGGTGGGGGGCTTTCTTTTTTCCTACCACTTTTTCAATTTCTTCCAAAGGGGCATTTTTCAAGTTTTTTATAGAGCCGAAGACTTTCATAAGTTTTTGTGCGGTTAGTTTTCCAATTCCATCTATTTCCTCTAATTGGCTTATTAGAAAGTTTTTAGATCGCTTATTTCTGTGGGCTGTAATGCCAAAACGATGGGCTTCATCTCGCAATTGTTGAATCAATTTTAGAGATTCGGATCTTTTATCGATATAAATCGGAATACTATCTTCGGGAAAATAAATTTCCTCTAATCTTTTGGCTATACCAATTATTGGGATTTTTCCGTAGAGGTCTAGTTGTTTTAGCGCTTCAACGGATGAGGATAATTGTCCTTTTCCGCCATCGATAATTAGTAAGTCAGGTAATTCTAATTCTTCCTCGATGACTCTTTTATATCTTCTGAAGACAACTTCTTTCATAGTGGCAAAATCGTTTGGACCTTCCACTGTTTTAGGAGTAAAAAGCCTATATTCCTTTTTTGCAGGTCTTCCATTCAGAAAACATACCATGGCAGAAACGGGGTTTGTGCCTTGAAGATTGGAATTATCAAAGCATTCAATTCTTTTTGGTAGGGTTTTAAGTGCGAGTTCATTTTGAAGGGTGAATAATACACGTGCTTTCGGGTCGCCTCCACCTTCAGCGGCAGCTTTTCTTTCTAATTTTTCCTTTCTATAATAGAGAACGTTTTTTAAGGAAAGGTCGATTAATTTCTTTTTATCTCCTATCTGAGGAATGGTATTTGATAGATTTTCTAATTCAATTGAAAGAGGGATATTGGTGATAATTTCTTTTGCTTCGGATTGAAATTGATTTCTTTTTTCCCATACGATCATCGTTAGAATATCGGCGTCATCTTCTTCCATTCGTTTTTTAATATCCCAGGTTTGCGCTTGAATGATGGTTCCATTGATAATTTTCATGAAATTCAAGTAGGCGTTATCATGGTCTGAGACGATGGAGAAAACGTCTACATCATTAATAGCAGGATTTACGATGGTGGATTTTGCCTGAAAATTTTCTAGGTGTTCATATTTTTCTTTGAATTCTTGTGCTTTTTCAAAATTGAGTAATTCGGATGCTTTAATCATTTCATCCTGAAAATAGGATTTAGCTTGGACGTAATTTCCCTTTAGGATGGAATGAATTTGTTGAATATATGTTAAGTATTCTACTTCTTTTTGAAGGTTTTCGCATGGTCCTTTGCAATTTCCTATATGATATTCAAGACAAACTCGGTAATTACCATTATTTATTTTTTCTTCTGAGAGATTGAGGTTACAAGTTCTAATTGGAAATAATTGATGAATAAGTTCAATTAGAATGTTCATAGACCTAGGGTTGGCAAATGGGCCGTAAAATTTCCCGATATTTTTATCTATTTTTCTTGTTGTGATGAGTTTTGGGAAAGGTTCATCGGTAATACAGATAAAAGGATAGGTCTTATCATCTCTAAGGAGGATATTATATTTAGGTTGATGTTTTTTTATTAAAATATTTTCAAGAAGCAGTGCATCAAATTCAGAGTGTACGATGGTGATATTTACGGAATGTATTTGAGAGACTAATCTGCTTGTTTTTCTTGATTGAAGGTTCGAAGTGAAATAGGAGCTAATTCTATTTTTTAGGTTTTTAGCTTTGCCTATATAGAGTAATTCATTGTTTTTGTCGAAATATTGATATACCCCAGGGTCATTGGGAAGAATGGAGAGATTAGATTTCGGGGCTACAATATTCATTTATAAAATTTAATATAAAATTAATAAAGTACAATATTTTTGAGTAATTAATAGTTCATTCAAAAATCCTGAATTATAGGGTTATTTCAAAGGGAGAATTAAAAAAATCTTCGATTGTTTGTATAAAAATATCAATAATCAATAAAAATGGAGGTTTTTTTATAAAAACTTTAATTTTTTTTGGGATTTTTATGAATATTTCCACTAATTTACTCAAATGTAGCACAGACTAGTATAGGTTAATAAAGTTTATTATTAAAATAGTCCAATTTACATGATATTTAAAATAGCACCTAAAAAAGAAAGGAGGAAATGACAAGCAATTAACTATTTAATTAATTTGAAATTAAACTAAACAATTAAAAACAACCAAAATTTCTTAACTAAACATGAAACAATTTTACATCTTAAGTTCAAAGAGTGTTATGCTGTTTTTCGCTTTATTATTAAGCGCAGCTGTATTCGCTCAAACTGGGCAAGTATCTGGAACAATTTCAGATGAGAGTGGCTCAGGGATTCCTGGAGTAAGTATTTTGTTACAAGGTAC
>CAZVFE010000013.1:0-31379 GCA_964626405.1 uncultured Cytophagales bacterium
CCTAAATTTCCTCCTATGATTAAATTTGATTTCCTCTGAATCAATCTTTGTTTGATAGCCTCTACCCCATTATTATTGAATCCCATTCTATTTAAAACCGCTTCATCTTCAACAATTCTAAATAATCTAGGCTTAGGATTCCCATCCTGAGCTTTTGGAGTAACAGTCCCTATTTCTATAAAACCAAATCCTAAAGATGAAAATTCATCAATATTCTCAGCATTCTTATCAAATCCTGCGGCCAATCCTACTGGATTTTTAAATTTTAGTCCGAATACCTCTCTCTCTAATCGCGAATCTTCAACCAAATAATTAGCTTTTAAAATTTTATGAAACCCAGGAATTTTACAGAAAAAGCGCAAAGAACCCGTCACAAAATAATGAACATTTTCAGGAGGAAATAAAAATAAAATGGGCTTTAGAATAAATTTATAAAACATAATAACCTTTAACCAACCAACAATTGAGCAAGTAAATAATCTGCAACCAATAGTGCAATACATGAATTTGTAACCGCAGAGGTCGAGGCTCTTCCAACCTCATAAGCCCCTCCTTTAGTATAATATCCTTGAAAAGAAGATATACTTACTACAATAAAGGCAAATACAAAAGATTTTAGTAAGGCAAAAAACATATAATCTCCTTTGAAGGCAAATTGCAAACCGTGAATATATTCTTGGGGATTGATTGCACCTGATAACCAACCGGCATAATATCCTCCTAGTATTCCTAAAAAACAGGCCATCGTAACCAATACTGGAAACATAACTAAGGCCGCAATTAATTTTGGCAAAACTAAATATGAACTTGAATTTATTCCCATTACCTCTAAAGCCTCAATTTGTTCGGTAATTCGCATAGTTCCCAATTGCCCTGCTATGTTTGAACCTACTTTTCCTGCTAATACCACAGAAACAATGGTTGGCCCTAATTCTAATATAGTAGAATCACGAACAATTAAACTAATAATATATTTAGGAACAAAGGGATTATCCATATTAGCCGCAGTTTGAACACAAGTTACAGCCCCTAAAAAACTTGATACGATGGCTACGATTAATATTGAATTATAGCCTATCTCAATCCCCTCTTTCATCGTTAATGAGAAATAAACTTTAAATTTCTCACGATTTCTAAACAGAGAACCTAGGAAAATTAAATATTTGCCTAACTTTGACATGGATAAATTGAATTTTACTCAAAGATATGAATAAATCTATAGTTATTAGCGGAGGAAGTCAAGGAATTGGCAAAGCTTTAGTAAAAATTTTTTTAAACAATGGTTATAAAGTTATTACCTGTTCAAGAAAAATAGAAAAACTAGAAAAATTAAAACAAGAACTTCAGTCAGAAAATCTTCACATTTTCCAAGCAGATTTAAGCAAAAAGGAGCAAGTTAAAAATTTTGCAGATTTTGTTTTTAATTCAATTTCAAAAATAGATATTCTGATAAATAACGCAGGTTTTTTCCTTCCGGGTTCCATCCAAAATGAGGAAGACAATGTTTTGGAAAGCCAAATAGAAACGAATGTATATTCTGCTTACCATCTTACCAGAGCTATTTTACCGAATTTATTAGAAAATAAAAGTGGCCAAATTTTCAATATTTGCTCTACGGCCTCTATTACTCCTTATGAGTCTGGGGGTTCCTATTGTATTTCAAAATTTGCCCTTTTAGGTTTTAGCAAAGTTCTAAGAGAAGAACTAAAAGAAAAAGGAATAAAAGTTACCTCTGTTCTCCCTGGCGCAACCCTTACGCCTTCTTGGGATGGAGTAGATTTACCAAAGGAACGTTTTATTGATGTAGACGAACTAGCAAAAACTATTTTTAATATTTCTCAATTAGATAAAACGGCAGTAGTTGAAGAAATCTTAATTCGTCCACAATTAGGTGATATATAATGAAACCATTGGCAGAAAGAATGCGGCCTCAAGTTTTGGAGGATTATATTGGTCAAAAACATTTGATTGATCTTGATAAGCCTTTGCGAAAATCGATCGAAGGTGGGCACCTTCCTTCTTGTATTTTCTGGGGCCCTCCGGGCGTTGGCAAAACCACTTTGGCCAATTTAATTGCAAAAAAATTAGACAGACAATTTTATACCCTATCGGCGGTACAATCTGGGGTTAAAGAGGTAAGAGAAGTTATCGAGTCAGCCAAAAAAAACCGAATGTTTTCGGAACATGCCCCTCTTCTTTTTATTGATGAAATCCACCGATTTTCCAAATCACAGCAGGATTCTTTATTAGGAGCTGTGGAACAAGGAATAATTACTCTTATCGGCGCCACCACAGAAAACCCTTCATTTGAAGTGATTTCAGCCCTGCTTTCAAGATGTCAGGTTTACACCTTGAATACATTAAGCAAAGAGGATTTAAAAGAAATGATCGAGAGAGTTATTAGGCAGGATGCGGTTTGTCAAACAAAAAAGATTGAATTAAAAGAATTAGATGCTCTAATGCATTTTTCAGGAGGTGATGGCAGAAAACTTTTAAATTTATTTGAAATCCTTGTCAATACCGAACCAAGCAATTCCCTTATCATTACCAATGAATTAGTAAAAGAAAAATTACAGAAAAACCTAAGTATTTACGATAAGGACGGAGAAAACCATTATGATATAATTTCTGCTTTTATTAAATCAATCAGAGGTTCAGATGCCAATGGAGCCCTTTATTGGTTAGCCAGAATGTTGGAAGGAGGAGAAAGCCTGGAATTTATAGGAAGAAGATTAATCATATCCGCTTCCGAAGATATAGGACTTGCAAACCCAAATGCCTTATTATTGGCACAATCTGCCTTTGAATCAATCCGCGTCATCGGAATGCCTGAATCACGAATTATATTAGGACAAGTCACGGTCTACCTTGCAAATTCTCCCAAAAGCAATGAGTCCTATAAAGCAATCAATGCGGCTATTCAAAAGGTAAAAGAAACTGGTGACCTTCCAGTACCTTTGCATTTAAGAAATGCCCCTACTCAATTGATGAAAGATTTAAATTATGGGGAAGATTACCTTTATCCTCACGATTTCCCGAATAATTGGGTTGAACAAAATTATCTTCCTGAAGAAATAAAAAATTCGGAATTTTATAAATTTGGGGAAAATAGTCAGGAACAGAAAACCAAAGATTATTTAGATAAAATAAAGAAGAGAAAAAATTAATCGTGGCATTCCATCATCCACAAAAATCCTTCTTCGTATTCAATTTCAACCATACCATCGGCAATCGTTTCATTACTAGAAGATGTTTGCAAGCCCAATTCTAGAAGTGGATGGTTTAATTCATATTTCAAGCCCTTTGAACGAACATTTCTTGCAAAACCAAAGGGAATAATTGATAAAGCTGTACCCTTGGGATACCATTTTTGGAATTTATTTTTTAATGGATAAATGATTGAATAATCATCCATTAAACTTATCTTAATCTGTTCAGCATATTTTTTTATTGAATGAAGATTATTCAATGTATGATCCATTCTCTTGCCAGTCGCCCAGACAATGTTTACTCCCGTCCATCCCCTTTCAATTAAAAACTCTATTCCCTTTTCCAAATCCGTTAAATCCTGATTAGGGGCAAAAATCTTTTCTAGAGGATAATCTTTTAAATCCAGCTTGGAAGAATCAAAATCACCTAACCAAAAATCTACTTTTATTCCTAATTCAAGAACTTTTTCAATGGCACCATCCAAAACCATGATACTTGGAGACCATTCTAATAACTGCTCCAGTAAATCCATAGAACATTGTTCCCCATCCGCAATAATTAAAGCTGGCTCCTGTTTTTCTCGAACTATATGGTGCGACGACATACTTAATTTTTAAAATCGGATTTACCTCCTGTTTTGGAAAGCAATTTTATTTCTCTAATTTCAATACCTTTTGAAATAGATTTGCACATATCATAAATCGTAATGGCAGCAATATTTACGCCTGTAATTGCTTCCATTTCAACCCCAGTTTTTGCCTCAACCTCGCAAGTACAAATTATTCTTAGCTGATCAGATAATTTCTCAAATTCAAAATTACAGGTATTCAAACCTACGGGGTGACAAAATGGAATCAATTCGGCGGTTTTCTTTGCACCCATTGTTCCTGCTACTAAAGCAACCTGCAAAATATTACCTTTTTTATTATTCCATCCAGAGGCCTCCATTTTACTCATTATATCAGATCCGAAAAACACAATAGCCTGAGCAACCGCTGTTCTTTTGGTAATTGTTTTTTCCCCAATATTTACCATACCAGGTTCTCCTTTTTCATTTAAATGAGTAAATTTGTCTTCCATCTATGAAATTTTAATCTTTAAATTTACAAAATTAAATGCAATTAATTCGAGTTGAACATGCCATAGAAGAAATTCATTCTTATCCTTTGGAAATTGGTACGGAAGAAATTTTCACAAATCAAAGTTTGGGAAGAGTTTTGGCTGAGAATATCATTGGAGATCGAGATTTACCCCCTTATAATCGTTCTACCATGGATGGAATTGCGATTTCAAATCTAACTAATAATGAGGCATCAGTAGATGGAATCCTTTTTGCAGGAGAAACAAATGAGCATATCCCAGAAAATTTTCAAGCTATTGAAATCATGACTGGGGCGATTGTTCCTAAAAATACGTATTGCATCATTCCTAAAGAAGAATTGATATTTTTTGAGAAAAATGGAATAAAATGGGTAAAATGGCCCAATTTTCAACCAAAAGAAATGCAATTTATTCATCTAAAAGGTTCCGATTCTAAAAAAGGAGATATTCTTGTAAATAAAGGTAAAAAAATTAATGCCTTGGATATTGCATTGGCTTTATCCGTAGGCAATAATACTTTATTAGTGGAAAAAAGGCCTAAAATTGCCATAATTTCTACTGGGGACGAATTAGTTTCAGTGGAAGAAAAACCTTTGCCTCATCAAATAAGAAGTTCAAATTCAGGAATGCTTGCAAGTATATTAAATGAAAAAGGATTAAGTGCAGAATTATTTCATTTGAAGGATGATAAAGATTCTTTGTTAAAAAACCTCGGAGTTTTAATCGAAAATTTTGATGTATTATTAATTTCAGGGGGCGTTTCTGCTGGAAAAAAAGATTTTCTTCCAGAATGCCTAGAGGAATTATCCATAAAAAAGGTTTTTCATAAAATAGCTCAAAAACCAGGAAAACCTTTATGGTTTGGGATAAATCAAGAAAAAAAGAAATGGGTTTTCGCCTTTCCAGGCAATCCAATTTCAACCTTTTTATGTTCAAAAATATATTTTTTACCTTGGCTTTTGAAAATTGAAATTTTTAAAGGATATTGTAATATAGAAAATCCACAATTCAAATCCATTGATTTAGATTTATGGCTTCCTTTTCAGTGGATAAAGGAAAATTCTTTGGCGAAGATAATCAATCATAATGGCTCCGGCGATATGGTTAGTTGGTCAAAAGCTGACGGTTTTATTTTGAAAAAATCAAACCAGGAGGAAAGTAATTTCCCATTTATTAAAATTTAGAAAATTTTTATGAAATTAAAGATTCATACCTTTACTTTACCCCTTGTATATCCATTCAAGATATCGCATGATACCCGTACCACTCAGGATACTGTTATCGTAGAATTGGAATATAAAGGAATTAAGGGTTATGGAGAAGCAACTGTTACCCCTTATTATAATATTAGTTTAGATTCAATCAAGGATCAACTTTCTGAAATTGAAAAAAATCTTCCAAAAGATATCCTATATCATCCAAAAGATTTTTGGAATAAAATGAATCCTTTAATTGAACGAAAAAATAATTTCGCTCTCTGCGCATTGGATGTAGCCCTTTGGGACTTATGGGGAAAAATGCACGGAAAAAAATTATACGAGATCTGGGAACTTCCAATCAATAAAAATATTCTAACCAATTATACGATTGGAATAGATTCAATTGAAAAGATGAAACAAAAGGTCCAGGAAAATCCATTCCCAATTTATAAAATTAAATTAGGCACTGATAAGGATATCGAAATTATTGAAGAATTAAGAAAAATAACCGATTCAGTTTTTAGAGTAGACCCCAATACCGCCTGGACAGCGGACCAAACGATTGCCTACGCCCCAATTTTGAAAGATTTAGGTGTTGAATTCATTGAACAACCCCTAAAACCAGATGATTGGGAAGGAATGAAAAAACTCAAAGCCCATTGTGAGCTACCCATTATTGCTGATGAGGCTTGTCAGACGCTAGAAGATATTAAACGCTGTGCTGAATATTTTGACGGAGTAAATATTAAATTAATGAAATCAGGAGGAATTACCCCTGCCATTAATATGATTTATGAGGCAAGAAATTTAGGATTAAAAATCATGCTTGGATGCATGACAGAATCTACCATTGGATGCTCTGCCATTGCACAATTACTTCCTCTTCTAGATTATGTAGATGTAGATGGTTGTATTTTAGTAGAAGATAAAATTTCAAAAGGCATTAAAATCGAGCAAGGGAAAATATTATTTTCTGACATCAATGGAATAGGTGCCAAATTATTATAATTGATGTGAAATATAAACTTTTCATCTTTTTAATACTCATGACCACTAAAATATTAGGACAAGAAAATTTTATTCTTGAAGCCCTAAAATCTCAACCAGAAAATTTTGAAAAATTTTATTCCAATCCTGAAAAATTCAGATTGCAAATAATTTTTACCCAAATAAATAGGGATAAGAAAAATAATCCACATTTTAAAACCTTTGCGTATCGAACAGATATTCATGAATATTTCTACCCGGCGAGTACGGTAAAATTACCTGCAACCATCCTGGCACTAGAAAAATTAAACCGATTAAATATCGATAGAGAATCTCCCCTAAAAATTCATAAAACCAGGGAATGGCAAACGGAAGTTTTCGAAGATAAAAATTCATTAAATCAAAAAGCAACTATTGAAAATTATATTAAAAAAATCTTATTAGTTTCAGATAATGATGCATTTAATCGTCTTTATGAATTTATTGGACAAGAAGAATTCAATAATAGATTAAAGGAACTAGGATTTGAAGAAAGCTTTATAAAACACCGGTTACAATTACCTCTCGGAATGGAGGAGAATAAAATCACGAATCCAATTTCCTTTTACAATTCTAAAGGAAAAGAGATTTATTTTCAGGAAGAAAAAAAATCTAATTTCATTTTCCCAGAAAAAAAGATTCTAATAGGAAAAGGTTATTTGAATAACCAGGATTCATTGATAAATTCTCCTTTTGATTTTTCAGATAAAAATTCCTTTGCCCTTAAGGACCAACATGAACTACTTAAAAAAATAATCTTCCCTGAAACCTATGCCCCATCTGAAAGATTAAAACTTCGGAAAAAAGATTTTGATTTTCTTTATCAATATTTATCCGAATACCCGGAAGAATCAAGTATTCCTCATTACAGAAAAGAAAAATATTTTCCCAGCTATTGCAAATTCCTTTATTATGGCTCTTTTCCTACAGATATTATGGAACCCAATATTCGAATATTTAATAAGGTTGGAGCTGCATACGGATTTCTAACGGACAATATGTATTTAGTAGATTTTGAAAATAAAATTGAATTTCTTCTAACAGCTACCATTATGGTGAATGAGGATAATATTTTCAATAATAACCATTATGAATATGACGAAGAAGGTTATCCCTATTTCCGCGACTTAGGTAAATTATTTTATACTATCGAAAAGAATCGTTTTAAGGAAAATCAACCGAATTTAAAAAAATGGCAATTAAACTATGATTGAGCCTTTGGCTTTCGAGTCAATAAGTATATCCCCGCTAATACACAAGGAATCGAAAGTATTTGTCCCATATTAAGTGCCATTCCATCTTCAAAAGAAACTTGATTTTCCTTGAAAAATTCATAAACAAATCGAAGTCCAAATATCCAAATTAAAAACAAACCTGTAGTAAGACCCGGACGAAGTTTAGCTTTATGTTTATTCCAAATAAAACTTAAAACAAAAAATAAGATTAGACAGGAAATTGCCTCATATAATTGACTCGGATGGCGCGGAAGAACTTGTCCACCCGCTGCTACAATATGTTCTGTATCTCTAAAAAACTTAAAGGCCCAAGGCATATCAGTTGGTTTCCCAACAATTTCAGAATTCATCAAATTCCCCATTCTAATAAAAAAACCCCCTAAAGCAACTGTCAATACTACCCTATCCACTACGTATAAATAGGACATTTCTGGATGCTTTTTATGGTAAAGGTAAAAAGCAGAAAATAAACCGACTGCAGCACCATGAGAAGCCAAACCTGCAAAAGGAGGGGTAACCATTTCAATAAAAAAATGGAAGGGATCAGACAAAAGCAAGGGATATTCATAAAAGAAATAATGTCCAAGGCGCGCGCCAATAACTGTTGCGAAAATGGCATACATCAATAATTCATCGGCTTGTTCAACCGGTCTTCCTTCTTTTTTAAATACGAAAGATAATACTTGAAAGCCCGCAAAAAATGCTAAGGCAAACATTAAACCATAATATCGTACGCTAAAACCAAAAAGATTAAAAATTTCAGGATCTGGATTCCAATCGATAAATAATAAATTCATATTTCATTTAATTTATTCAAAATTACGAATATTTAGTTTTCTTGCAAGTTTATAAGATTCTTAAATATATTGCCAAAAATAGCCATTTGGTCTACTCGGTTTTTTAATTAATTTTCTTATCAGGATATTTGTGATAGTTATTTGAACTAATCAAGTATAATTAAAAATCAAAATTATGAAAAAATCCATTTTTGTTTCCGCCTTTGCTCTGGTAGTTGGATTAAGTTCTTGCTCCCAATTAGAAAAAGCTAATCCTGTTCAGGATGTAATTACAACTGATAATAGTCCTGTTCCTACTGCGGTTATTGAATCAGTGACTCAACTCTACCCTAACGCAAATCAAGTAACCTATACTTCTATTGTTCCAAATAAAGTATATGGAGCAAGTGTTCAACTAAATTCTACTGTAACGAATTCAGTTGTATTAGATTCTAGCGGACGAGTAAGAGAAAATTATACAAAAATCGACCAACAAGAATTACCAGCAGCGGCATTAACGTATTTAGATACGAATTATCCAGGGTATACCTTTTTACGTGCTTCAAAAGATACAGTTTCTGCATCAGCTTCCTACCATGTTCATATCAGTTACCAAACGAATGAATATTCATTAATGTTCGACGAAGTAGGTGCTGTAACTTCTGAATTTACTGTACCACCAAGAGGAGAAAGAGGAAAAGGAGGTAAAGGGCCAAGAGGATTTGAAGGAGGCGTGCCACCATTTGTTGTGGATTCAATTGCACAAGCTGATTTACCAGCAGCAGTACTGGCAGCGATTGATGGATATGTATTCATTCGTGCTTCGGTAATATCTGACCAAGCAGGAGCAAAAATTTATCATATTCTAGCTAGCCAAGATTCCACCTACTATAAATTCTTAATCGATGAATTAGGAACAATTATTGATACTAAATCAAAAAATGAAGCTGATTTTGGAAATGGATATGCAAGAGGAAGAGGACATAATAAAGGGGAACATCATGATGATGGCTCAACAATAGATTCATTAGCACAAGAAAAAATTCCAACTGCACTAATTACCTATCTAGATACAAATTATTCAGGGTGGACATTTGAAAGTGCAAGAATTAAATTAAAGGATGGAATAATCATTGGCACTGGAATTGTATTTATTTTAAATGATAATAAATATTTAATCATTTTTGATGACAATAATGAATTCAAAGAATTAAAAAAGTTGTAAAAGGTTTAAAGGTTTAATAAATTATGTTTAAGTGAAAAAGCTATTCAAAATTTGGATAGCTTTTTTCTTTTTAATGAATTATTTTTTCGTATTTTTAAATAAAAAAAATCTCATGAAAAAATCTATTTTATTATTAATTGTATTATTAGGATTAAACTTTACTGGAATTGCTTCCGATCAGCCAAGGGTATTTGAATTAAGAATTTATCATACTTATGAAGGAAGATTAGATGCCTTATTAAACAGGTTCAAGAATAATACTATGCGTATTTTTGTTAAACATGGAATGTCTAATATTGCTTATTGGACACCCGTAGACAAACCGAATACTTTGTATTATATCATGGCCTATCCGAGTTTAGAAGCAAGAAATGCATCGTGGAAAGCATTTTCTAATGACCCAGAGTGGAAGGATGTAGCAGAAAAATCACAATTAGATGGAAAAATTGTAGAATCAGTAGAATCTGTTTTTCTAAATCCAACAGATTTCTCACCTATCCAATAAATAATTATGAAAAGAAGAGAATTTGCAGGAGCCCTAGGATTAGGGCTGCCTTTCTTATCGAATATAAAAGAAAATAAATCTTTCAATCCCAAAGAATCTAAGCCCTTTAATTTAAAATTCGCTCCACATTTTGGGATGTTCAAACATTCTGCTGGAGACAATCATCTTGATCAAGTTCAATTCATGTTCGACCAGGGATTTAGAGCACTTGAAGATAATGAAATGATGGAAAGACCATTGGATACCCAAAAAGCCATTGGTGCAAAAATGGAAAAATTGGGGATGGAAATGGGGGTTTTTGTAATTAAATACCCAGATTTTTTTGATGGGAAAACGATGACTTCTGGCGATAAAGATAGAACCAAAGTCTTTGTTGATGCTTGCAAAAAGGCAGTTGAAACAGCAAAAATTGTGAATGCTAAATGGATGACTGTGGTGCCGGGAGTTTACTCACGTGAATTACCCCTGGGAATCCAAGAAGGAAATGTTATTGAAAATTTAAAAAGAGGAGCTGAAATATTAGAACCGCATGGACTAACCATGGTTTTAGAACCTTTATCAGATAATCCAAATTTATTTTTAAGACATGCCGATCAATCTTTTGCCATTTGCAAGGCAGTGGGAGGAACAGCTTGCAAAACTTTATATGATATATATCATATGCAAAGAAATGATGGAGATTTAATTAAAACCATTGATGCTTGCTGGGATGAGATAGCCTATTTCCAAATAGGCGATAATCCTGGAAGAAAAGAACCTACTACAGGTGAGATAAATTACCAAAATGTTTTTAAACATATTCATTCCAAAGGATATAATGGAATATTGGGTATGGAACACGGAAATAGTAGACCTGGCAAAGAAGGAGAAATGGCAGTTATTGAAGCCTACAGAAAGGTAGATATCGGATAATTTGCAATTTTAAAAAAATATTTAGATATTAGTCTAAATATTTAAACAATAAAATGGAAACGATATACAAAGCCCTAAATGATGCTACGAGAAGAGCCATTTTAGAATTCCTTTTGGATGGGCCAAAAAATGCGGGACAAATTGCCAATCAATTTGATATGACTAAGCCTAGCATTTCTCATCACCTGGATTTACTAAAACAGGCTAATCTTGTAGATTCTGCAAAAAAAGGTCAGTTTATCGAATACGTATTAAATAAACAAGGATTCGAACCAATCAATGATTGGTTCATTCCTTTTAGAAATCATTTTGAATTTCCAAAGCCAAAAATTCGTCTATAATGAAAAATCTAAGTAAAGAATTTGATTTTTTACATTCTATTGCTCCTAATAATTTAGAAGGAATAGCAATTACCACTACTCCTAAAAAAAGCTTCTTTCAAAAACTAAGCTTAATTTTTAACAAAAAAGCATTTGATACAGAAATTTCATTTTTTCTTTTAGGAAAAGAAGAAATAAAAATTGCACATTTCTTAAATGGGGTTTTAAACAAAAGCATTGAGCATCCTTTGGATAAAATCAAAAATATTTATATTTCAAAGGGAATCACTGAAGAAGGAAATATCAATACGCTAAAGGCAGAATTAGAAATAATTACCAAGGTAAATAAAGATCAAACTGTTCAGACAAAATCGGTTAATTATACCTTATTACCTGCATTTTTAGGTGAAAATGCAGAAAGAATCAATTCCCCTGAAACGCTTATTTGGGCTAAAGAACAATTGAAGAAAATTGAAGAAAAAATAAAATCCATTAATCAGTAGTACCATCAAATTTTACATCGAATAATTCCTTGGATCGAAAAGCCACAACGCTAACGATCAGCATGGTAATTATTCCTCCCCCTACCACAGCTGGAATCGCTCCAAATGCCTTTGCTGCCACTCCAGATTCAAAAGCCCCTAATTCATTGGAAGAGGAGACAAATATCCCGTTGACGGAAGATACCCTCCCTCTCATATTATCAGGCGTAAAAAATCGAAGAGCAGTCTGACGAATTACCACTGAAATTGAATCGAAAGCACCTGTCAAAAATAAAGCAAATAAAGAGAGCTGAAAATTAGTTGATAAACCAAAAACAACTGTTGAAACACCAAATCCGAATACAGCCCACAAAAACTTTTTCCAAGCATTATTTAATGGAGGATATAAAATCATTAAAAACATGGTGAGTGTGGCCCCTAAAGATGGCGCCGCCCTTAAAAATCCGAGTCCCTCTGCTCCTACATGTAAGATATCCTCAGCGAATACAGGCAAAATGGCAATTACTCCCCCAAATAAAACGGAAAATAAATCCAAACTAATACTGTACAATATTGCTTTAGTTTGAAAAACAAACTTAATACCTTGCTTGAGCGATTGCATTAAAGGTTCTTTGTCTTCTTTGGAAATAGAGGGTGGTCTCTTTTTGAAGAAAAACAACATGGAAAAAACAATTAAAAATAATCCTATTACAATCCACAAAGTGCCGGTAACACCAAACCATAAATAAAAAAAACCTGCTGAGGCTGGTCCTAAAACCATTCCCAATTGCCACATAGAGGAAATCCAAGCTACAGCCTGAGAATATTCTTCCTTTGGAACAATTATCTGATTCAAGGCATTGGCAGCTGGAGAAAAAAAACCTTTACATAATCCAATTAAAAATATGACAAAATAAATCACATAAACATATTGATCTACAGAAAACAAATCTAGATTACTACTTATATAAACTAATATAGCAGAACCTAAAATTATACCAGAAAGACTAATTCCCATGATGGTCTTTTTATCCTTATTATCAGCAAAATGTCCTCCTAATAAAGCTATTGAAATATAGGGCAAAGCTTCTGCCAAACCAATTAAACCTAATGTTAATGGATTTTTGGTTAATTGATATACCTGATAGGCCAATACGACTTCTTGAATCAATAGGGCAATCGTGAACAAGGTATTTCCTACAATATAGGCCCTTAATTCTACGTTTTTCAATGGTTTTAAAAAACTCATGCTTAAAATAGATGAATGATAGGCTACAAATTTGCAAATTTATTTATATAATCCGAAGGCTTTTATTATTAAAGAAAGATAAAATAAATTATGGGACTTAAGTAAGCCAATTCAGCCCAAAATCGAGACTTCAAATTATGATAAAAATAATGGATGTATAATTGAACAATCATAGAAATGAATAAAGGAAGTAATTCCCACCAGGCTACCTCTTGAAGGATCACAAAAATGATTAATATACCGAACCAAAGGAATTCAATAATTTTTAATAGGGAATGATAAAAGAATCTTTTAGGCTTTTCGAGCACTTCAAACAAACATAAATGATGCCAAACCAAGAGGGTGAACAACGCATACAAATAAATCAAATGAATATTAGAATGATGAAGCCAGGAAACTAATAAAACCCCAAAAGCATAGATACTTGCTGTTAAAAATTCCTTAATATAATTCCAATTTCTGGCTTTAAACAAAGGTAATAATATCCAATAAATAAAGATATAAAGCACCAAACCCATCCCATATTGAATGATTTCTTTGGGCAAATACAGAGCAGAAATACCCCCAAGAATGATCAATAAAATTAAAATTACATTAATGAATGTTTTATTTTCCATTTGAAATTGATGTCGTTCATCCGGAATTTGTTTAAGGATGGTATCCCATTTTCGATCTAAAAGATAGACCATCCAAATTCCTGAAAATAAACCTGTAATATAGGCCAAGGGAGGCAATTCATGATAGAAAAAATAATAAAAGTAAGATTGATAGGCTAGGGCACCAAATACAACATCCAGGCTGGTGAAATGAACAATCTTTATAAATTTATTGAATAGTAATTGAATCATCTAATTGAATTTTACCAGAATTAATTGGAACAAATTGATTTCCAAAATAAATATGATTATCCCAAGAGCGGTAGGTAGCCAAAATTTTTAAAAGGTTAGAATCCACTATTCCGCTATCAGGATCAACTGTAATCAAATTACATCTTTTACATAATTTTTTACTTTGAAGTTTTACTTTACCAATTTCAATTACCGTCCAATCATCTTCCTGGTGAGGAATATCATTTTCAATAATTAAATTGGCTCGAAACCTTTGCCAATTAAAATTACCATAATAATCGTGAAGTTTTTGAAAAGAACCTGTAGATAGGATAGAAATTGGCATCCCATCCACAAAACGAATGGTTTTGGAAAATTCTCCTTGGTATTTAGGATTTATTTCCCGGATTTCACCTTCTTTAAATTTCAATAAAAATACGTTAAACCCTAATTTTTCAGTGAACCATTGGGAAATAATTGGATTTAATTCATCCAAAAATAATAAATCATCCCAAACTTGAACTTGAATATTTTTCTTTCCACTCAAGCCTTCTTGAATAATTATTTGATCGCTCGAAGGAATATCCAATACCCTTAACTGCCCCTCTAAAAATTCCGTTTTAAAACGCGTCAATTCAGGATATTTCCTTTGTGTAATCATTTGCGCATTTTCGTCCACCAAAATAAATTCCCTATCTCCTTTCAAACCTTTTGAATCTATTTCAACTTCTTTTACTAAAATTCCTGAAAGGGATTTTATTGGATAAATATAAATTGAATGAACTCGCAACATAAAATGGTTATTTTAACGAATTTTTTAGCTTTTTAATCGCATTTTATTTAGACTATAAATTTTTATTATTAAGTTTATAATTCAGCTAAACATACTATGAAGATAAAAAATATTTTCCTTTTAATCAGCCTATTTCAAATTAGCCTAACTGGAATTTCCCAAAATAATTTAAGTTTAGAACAAGCCATACAAATTGGCCTTGAAAATCATTACCAAATAAAAATAGCAAATGAACAAATTTCAATTGCAAAAAATAATAATAGTTTAGGGAATATTGGACTTTTACCAAATTTATCAAGTACAACAAATCAAAATAATACCATTTCCAATTTAAATCAAAGTTTTTTTGGTGGACTAAGACCTCCTTTGGTTCAATCAGGGGTTAATAATAGAAATTTGAATTCAGGATTGAATTTAAACTATACATTATTCGCAGGAAAAGGCTTCTTTTATTTAAAAAACCGATTTAAATTATTGGAAGATTTGGGAGTAAACCAATCTGAAACAACGGTAGAAAATTTTATTTCGGATATCTCCACAACTTACTATGAGGTAATCAGAGAGGAATTAAGATTATTGAATATTAAAAAAGGCTTAGAAATATCGAATGACCGCCTAAAACTCGCAAAAGACCGCTATGATGTAGGACAAGGATCCAAGGTAGATTATTTATCTGCACAAGTTGATTATAATGAAGATTATGCAGCAAGTCTTGCCCAAGAACAAAATTTGAAAAATAAGAAAATTGAATTAAATACCTTATTGGTAAGAAATCATTTAGAAGAATTTAAAATTGAACCTGAAATAAATTTATTATCTCCTTTAAATTTAAATGAGATAAAGGATAAAGCTTTAAGTTTGAATCCCAATTTAATCGGAGCGATTATCAACAAAAAAATAGCTGAAAACCAAATTGGAACAATTAAAAGTTCCTATTTGCCTCGGATAGATTTGACCAGTGGATATACTGGAAATTTTGTTCGAAATGGTGCTGGATTTGGTATTGAAAAAGGCTCATCCTATATTTTTAATTATGGTTTAAGGCTAACGATTCCTATTTATGATGGATCGAACCTAAAACGACAGGTAAAGAATGCTCAAATAAATTCTCATATAGCGGAATTAGAATTTGAAGATTTTAAGAATCAGCTAATTTCAGCTATTGAAAGAACCTTTACTGCCTATGAAAATGCCATTAAACTGATTGAATTAGAGGAACAAAATTATTTAATTGCCCAACAAAATGTAGAAATAGCTTTTGAAAGATATCGTGTTGGTATGGCTACCTCATACGAATTAAGGGAGGTACAAAGAAATGCAGTTGCCGCAGAGACTCGTTTAATTGAGGCCAAATTTTCAGCCAAAAGTGCAGAAATTGAATTAATAAGATTGAGTGGAGAATTAATTTAGAACTTCCTCTTCTTCTAATTGTTGCTGATACATTTCATAGTATTTGCCCTTCTTTTTCATTAATTGGGCATGTGTACCACGGTTAATAATTTCCCCTTCATGAAGAACAAAAATTTCTTTAGCTAATTTAATCGTAGAAACCCTATGAGAAATTAATAAAGTTGTCTTTCCTTTCATTTCTTGCTTTAAATTCTGTAGAATCGTATGTTCAGTATGTGTATCTACAGCAGAAAGACAATCATCAAGAATTAATATGGATGGATCTTTTGCCAATGCCCGTGCTATGGAAACTCGCTGTTTTTGTCCCCCAGAAAGAGTAACACCCCTTTCACCTAATTTTACCTGATATTTCAAAGGGAATTCTTCGATATTATCATGGATATCTGCCATTTTTGAAGCACGAATCATATTTTCATCCGACATTTCCAGATTTCCAAATTTAATATTTTCCATAATCGTGGTAGAAAACAAAAATACTTCTTGTGGGACATAACCTAAATGGTCTCTTACAAAATCAACATCCCAATCTTTTAAATTTATTCCATCCAAATAAATATTTCCTTCAGTAGGATCAAAAAATCTACCCATCAACATTGCCAAGGTAGACTTTCCAGAACCCGTTGTACCTAATAATCCAATAGATTCACCAGCTTTTATTTCAAAACTTAAATTTTTCAAAACTAAAGTATCCGAATCGGGATAATGGAAACTAACATTTTCAAATCTCCATTCTCCTAGAATAGGTGCAGAATAGTTTTTTTCAGATACTAGATCATTTTTATAATTCAAAAATTCATTAATTCTCTTTTGTGAGGCCGCCGCCCTTTGAATTTGAGAGGTTGTCCATCCCAAAGCGGTTACAGGCCAAGTAAGCATGAAAACATAAAGAATAAATTCTGTAATATTTCCTATTGAAATTCTACCTGCTAATACTTCGTTTGAACCAATATAAACCACAATTATCGTACTGAAACCAATTATTAATCCAATCAATGGAGTAAATAATGAATCAACTTTTACTAAGGAATTCGATAAAATACGATAGTTTTCAGATTCTTTTTCAAATTCAACCATCGAATTTTTTTCCCTCACGAAGGATTTGATAACACGAATACCTGAAAAATTTTCTTGGACGAAAGTTGAAATGGCAGAAACCCCTTTTTGTATTTTTTCGGATTTCACCATGATGATGGAATTCACATAATAAATACTAATGGAAAGAATTGGTAAGGGTAAAAGCACATACCACATCAATTTAGCATTAACTTCATACATCGTATATATCACCAAAATAAATATGGAAATCAAATTCATTCCATACATTAAACTTGGTCCAACATACATTCTTACCTTAGAGACATCCTCCGATATCCTTGCCATTAAATCTCCTGTTTTATTTTTACGAAAAAAGGCAATAGGTAAGGTTTGATAATGCTGATAAATTTCATTTTTTAAATCATATTCGATATGTCTAGACATAACTATTAAAGTTTGTCTTACCAAAAACAAGAAAATTCCCTTAATAAAAGCCATGGCTACAATAAGAGAACCATAAAAAAATAGGATGCTAGCGAATATTTCGTAAAAGCCTAATTGAAATTCTGTACTTTTAAAAAGAAAATAAACTGAAATAGTGGAGGTCACTAAATCTAATGCATATCGAACAATTTGTGCTGGAAAAACCCCAAAAAAATTGGAGACGAAGGAAAATAATATTCCAAGGAATAATAATCCTTTATATTTCCAGAAGTATTTATTTAAGTGACCTAGGGCTTTCATAAAATGATTTATTAATACAAATATAGGGTATTTATAAATTATATGTTAATTTTGTAAAAACAACGGTCTTTTATTTTTAATGATTAACAGAAGAATACTTCGAATCAAGGCATTTCAGCAACTTTATGCATACCTTATTAAAGAGAATGCCTTAGAAACACTCAGTTTCGACAAATTAAACACCTATTTCCTTCCTGATTTAAGTTTAATGGAGCCTAAGGAGAGTCAAATTGAAAAATTAGACCCTCTAAAAAAACAAGCTCAAGAATTATTAAAAGCTTATTTTTCAGGAGAAAACCCATCCGGAGGAAATGAAAAACTAGTCAATACAGCCTATTTAGAATCCAAAAAATATTTTGAATCTGAAAGATTAGAAATCGTAAAAAAAGGAAAAAAAGATTTATTAGAAGATATCAATAATATCTATAAGTTTTATCTGAAAGCTTTATTTTTACTTGAAAAAATCACGAATTTAGGGATTTGGGATGAAAATAGAAGGTTATTGGAGAGTAGTGTTAAAACATCCAAGTTCAAGGAAAATAAACTTTTAGAGGTATTTAAAAACTGGAAGGAATTACACCAAATCTTTGAAGAATATCAAATTGGTTTAACAGAGGAAGAGGAGGTCATTCTTAGAAATATCTTTGTAAAGGAAATCGTTAAGGATGAAAATATCATTGAATATTTAAGTATAGCTGGAGAAAATCTTGAAAAGGATATCAAAATCGTAGATTATATTTTTAGAAAATTTATTATGAGTTCTGAAAAAATGACTACTTATTTTGAAGAAAAAGATTTAAATTGGAATATAAATAGGGAAATCGTAAAGAATTTAGGAATAAAAACCTTTAAAATATCCAATTTAGAAGATTTAGAAATTCAAAAGATTGGGGTGCAATGGGAGGAGGACAAAGAATTTTTCCTAGAACTTTATGAAAAAGCAATTGAAGAAAAGGAGGAAAATCAAAAAGAGATTTCTCAATACTTAAAAAATTGGGATTTAGAAAGATTAGCTCTAATTGATTCAATTATTATTGAAACAGCATTGACTGAAATGGTTAATTTCCCAAGCATTCCGGTAAAAGTTACCATGAATGAATACATAGAAATGACAAAAAAATATTCTACTCCAAAATCCAGCAATTTTGTGAATGGAATTTTAGATTCAATTTCTAATAAATGGATAGCAGAAAGAAAAATTAGAAAATCTGCTAGGGGAATGGTTTAAGAATTTTAGATTAAAATTAGAATTAAGAATATATAAAAATGAATAGATCTTCTAAAACAGCATTGGCATTTTTATTGGGAGCTACAGCAGGTGCAGTTGCCGGAATATTATTTGCCCCAGATACAGGTGAAAACACCAGAAGTAAATTATATTATCGTCTGAATAAATATCGTGGACAACTTTCTGAATTAATTGATAATTTAGTTGAGGGCAAGGAAATTCCTGAGGCCCTAGTAAATTCTGAAAGCGACAAAGTAGTTGAGGAAACGAAATTAAAGGCCGAAAAATTACTAAAGGACGTTGAATCCATGATGGCTCAAATCAAAACCAAAGATGCATAAAGTAAAAGGAATTTTGCTGATAGTTTTAAGTCTAGGATTGATCAATATTTCCTGTGAAAACAAACAGAAAGATGAATTATCCTTTACTGAAAAAAACATCCCTGCAGATTTGAGACCAAGCAATGAGCAAAGACCTATTATAAAATTTAATAATTCCAAAGTATATTTTGGAAATATCGTAGAAGGAGATACCCTGAGATATACTTATAAATTTGAAAATACAGGAAATCTTCCCTTAAAAATTGTATCTGTAAATGCCTCATGCGGCTGTACAACTCCAGAATGGACAAAAGAAATTGTAGAACCCGGAGAAAAAGGATATATTAGAATAAATTTTGATAGCCATGGAAGAGTAGGATTAAATTCAAAATCTGTGACAGTTTATGCAAATACCCTACCAATGGACAATCAAGTTAGTTTTAGAGTTAATGTAATGGAAAAATAATTAAACAATAAATAAAATGGCAGCAGTATTATTACAGATGAGTCCACAAGTTACCCAAATGGTCCTTTTAGGAGGAATTTTTGTGGTATTCTATTTTTTTATGATTCGTCCACAGCAAAAAAAGCAAAAAGAAACAAAAAGGTTCATTGAAGAATTAAAAGCCGGAGATAAGGTTGTAACAATTGGAGGAGTACACGGCACGGTAGTTACAGTTAGAGAAAAGACCTTATTAGTGGAAGTAGATTCTTCAAAAGGGGTAAGAATGGTATTTGAAAAATCAGCAATCTCAAAAGACGCTTCTGCAAAAATTGAAGAATAATGAAAAATAGACCAATTGCTTACGGGATAATTGGTGGAATAGGATCCGGCAAATCGGTGGTTTGTCGGATTTTTTCTATTTTAGGAGTTCCTGTTTTTGATTCTGATAAGGAAGCAAAGCAATTGATTCAATTTAATGCAGAGGTAAAGAATGCCCTCATTGATCTATTAGGAAAGGAAATATATGATTTCCAAGGGAATTATCTTACAGAAATTGTAAAACAAAAAATTAATGAGGACAATCAATTATTGACAAAAATCAATCAAATTGTTCATCCCGCAGTTCGATTTGCCGCGGAAGATTTTTTCAATAAAAACCAAAATTCTAGCCTAACACTTTACGAATCAGCGCTCATTCATAAAAATAATAAACCAGATTTTATTCAAGGATTAATAGCCGTAAAAACACCCTTGTCTGAACGTTTAGAATATTTAAAAAAGCGAAATAAATGGGATGAAGAAACGATTCAAATCTGGATAAAAAGGCAATTATCGGAAGAATTTTATTTGGATGGAGCAGATTATATCATTGAAAATTCAAAAAACAACTTCCTAATTCCTCAATGCCTAAATATTTATCAAATATTAGGAGGAAAAAATTTCAAATAAGACCCTTCTACTTTTGTTAATTTTGCTATAAAGATTAAATTGCAGTATGGAAAATTTTATTGTTTCAGCTAGAAAATATCGTCCAGCCACCTTTGATACAGTAATTGGTCAGGAACATATCACAATAACCCTAAAAAATGCTATTAAAACCAATCATTTGGCCCAGGCATTTTTATTTTGTGGATCCAGAGGAGTGGGGAAAACAACTTGTGCTAGAATTTTAGCTAAAACAATCAATTGTGAAAATATTCAAGAAAATGGTGAAGCCTGTGGTGAATGTAATTCTTGTAAAACATTTTCAACAAATTCCTCCTTCAATATTCATGAATTAGATGCTGCTTCCAATAATTCGGTTGAGGATATAAGAAATCTTATTGAACAGGTTCGCTACCCTCCTTCCGGTGGAAAATATAAAATCTATATCATAGATGAGGTTCACATGCTTTCATCAGCTGCATTTAATGCTTTTTTAAAAACATTAGAAGAACCTCCCTCCTATGCAATATTCATTCTTGCAACTACTGAAAAACAAAAAATAATTCCGACTATCCTCTCTAGATGTCAAATCTTTGATTTTAATCGAATTAAATGGCAAGATATGGCAGCTCATTTGCAAAAAATTGCAATACAAGAAAAAATTGATGCTGAAAAAGAAGCATTAGAATTAATTGCCATTAAATCAGATGGAGGATTAAGAGATGCCTTATCTATGTTTGATTTAAATGTGACTTTTTCAACAGACAATAAATTATTGTATGCCGATGTATTGAAAAATTTACATATTCTTGATAGCGATTATTATTTTCAATTCACCGATTTTTTCAGCCAAAACAACCATAGTGGCGCATTAATCCTATTCGATGAAATCATTCAAAAAGGCTTTGATGGGCATTATTTCATAGCTGGTTTATTAGAGCATATGAGAAATTTATTATATGCTAAAAATCCGAATACAGTAGCTCTTTTAGAAATGAGTGAGGATTCAAAAGGACAATTTATTGAAAAGGCTAAAGGGATAAGTCAATCCTTCCTTTTAACTTCCATGAATATTTTAGCACAAACTGATTCTGCGTATAAATCTGCAAAAAACACAAGATTACATGTAGAACTTGCCTTGTTGAAATTATCTCATTTAAATGCAGTGTATAAAATCCCTGCAACTGTACAGGAGGACAGTTCCGAAAAAAAGTAGAGGCAACCCTTGAGGTTGCACCACCGGTTCCTAGCCCTAAACCAGAAGAAAAAAATCCTGAGCCAAAAATTGAAGCTATTCAGGAGAGTAAATTGGTAGAGGAAGCTCCTACGGCTAGTTCTACTAAGTCTGCACCTATATCTAATAATTTAAGGAGTACAAAGTCTTTGTTTGCTCCTAAAGAAAAGAATGTAAAGGAGATTGATCATGATCAACCAAAGGATGAAAATCCATTTAATGAAGCTGATTTAAAAGTTTATTGGAATAAAATCGCTGAGAAATTCCAAAAAAATCATGATATAAATAAATATGTTTTGATGAACAGAGAATGGAATTTGGAAGAGAATACGATTCATTTATCTTTGGAATCAGAAGTTCAGAAAAACCAATTCAATGAATCCATTCGTTATGATTTATTGGAAAATATCCGAAATCACTTTAAAAATCATTTAATTGACATTCAAATAGAAGTAGAAAAATTCGAAGAAAATAGTTCCAATAATTTATATACTCAATCAGATAAAATGGATTATTTGATTGAGCAATATCCTGTTCTTTCAGAATTTAAGAAAAAGTTTGGATTAGATCCAGATTATTGATTACCAACGGACTTGTCCATCTCCTCTTAGAACCCATTTTTCAGTCACTAATTTCTCCAAAGCAAATGGTCCGCGTGCATGAAGTTTTTGGGTTGAAATACCAATTTCGGCACCAAGCTGAAACACACCACCATCTGTAAACCTTGTGGATGCATTCCAATAAACAGCAGCAGCATCCACCCTTTTTAGAAATTCTTCTGCTTTATTTTTATCCTCTGTTATAATCGCCTCCGAATGTTTAGAGGAATATTCTGAAATATGTTCTAAGGCCTCTTCAAAAGAATCTACAATTTTTATTGAACAGGCAAAATCAAGATATTCTTTACCAAAAGATGCCAATTCTGCATGATAAAGATGAGGATATTGAGCATAATCTAGGATGGAAAAAGATGCTTCATCTGCGTATATCTTAACCTTATATTCTTCCATTTTATCTCCGATTCTGGAAAGAAAATCTTGTGCGATATTTCGATCTAATAAAATTGTATCCAAGGCATTACAAACAGATGGTCTAGAAACTTTGGCATTTTGAACAATATTCAAAGCCATTTCTAAATCCGCAGAATCTGTCACATAGGTATGGCAAACACCCGCTCCCGTTTCTATAACTGGGATAGAAGCCTCATTTCTTACTCTTTGGATAAGCGAATCTGAACCTCGTGGAATCAGGATATCAATATATTTTTTAGCATTTAAAAATTCAGGAAAAAGGGATCGGTCAGGTGGTAATAATTGCACTAGACTCGCATTGAAATTTGCAGCAACTAAGGCATTTTGTATTAATTCTACTAAACAAGAATTGGTATAAAATGCATCTGTTCCACCCCTTAAAATAACGCCATTGCGTGTACGTAGACATAAAATAGCAACATCTATCGTAACATTGGGTCTTGATTCATAGATTACCCCAACTACCCCCAAAGGAACCGTAATTTTAGTAAGATTTAGTCCATTTTCTAATTTTTTGGAAACAAGTTCTTGGTCTGTAGGATCCTTCAATCCAATAACATCTTCGATACTTTGAATTAAACCATCGATTCTTTCATCTGTTAATAATAATCGATCCCGCATAGGATTATTAGAATCCATATTCGCCAAATCTTTTGAATTTTCTTGAATAATCTTTTCCCTGTTGGAATTAAGGTTCTCCTTTAAAAGATTCAAAGCTTGAATAATCTGAGATTCCTTGGCAACCAATAATTCACTCGTTGCTTTTTTGGTATTCGATAAAAATTGATTGATATTAAAATCCTTCATGTATTTCAATTAAAAATCATGCCCAATGGTAATATAGGAAATCGGACTTTTCATTTCCTTATTTTCAATACCATAAGCATAATCATATTTAACATAGAAACCCAATAATCTTGTTCTTGCACCAAGGCCAATTCCCATCAAAAAGGGGTTTCTAAAATCTGTAACTTTTACAATAAATGGATTATTATTTCCACCATAAATATTCGTATTAAAGCCATTATATTTTGTAAAAGGATTGGCCCCCGTCCATGCTGTTCCAATATCAAAAAACCCTACGAATTGCAAGTACTTCATAAATTCGGTTTGGGTATTTAATGGCCCTATTAATTCTCTAACCGATAAGTTTATTTGGGCATTAAATAAAAGATGGGAACCTCCAGAATATTTATTAATATAAAAACCTCTTAAAGGAGAAGAAACTGAAGACATAAATATATCAGGACGAACAACATTTCCTCCATAACCGAGTGGATTATCATTATTCCTTGGTTCAGATTGAATAAAAATCCAATTATCCATTCCGCCAATCATCGTCTGAGGAACTCGGTCTCCCATTCCATATGAAGCCGAAAATCTAGTCCTAAAATTTAAAAATTTATTTATTGGCAGATATTTTCTATAATCTAAATTAAACTTAGTAAAAGAAGGAGATTGGTCATTCAAACCAAATTTTGTATCAACCCATAACCATAGCCTTTGTCCTTCAAATTCATTTTCATGTTTAGAAATTATATTTTCTAATTTATATTCTAATTTTCCCCCGAAATATTGCCAATTAATTTCAGGTATATTTAAATCATATATATCAATCGCTCGATTATTGGTATATATGGCAGACAAAGAAAGTTTATTATATAAATTAAATGGTCTTGATGCCTCTAGTTGAATATTATTATAACGAACTCTTTGGCCAGAATATTCAAGTTTTTGAATGATATTTTTTCGATCATATCGAAATTTATAGTCTATTTTTTTGGCCAAATATTGGTATTCAGACCAAAGATCTAAGCTATTTAAACCAAAGTTTGTCCACCCTCCTACTTTTACTAAATGATTTTCTAGGAAATCATTAAATAGAAAATCCATCTTCCCCCCCAAACCCCTAAATGGATCTACCATGATATCCGTGTTTGAATCATTAAATAAAAATTTATTGACATAGGGCTTGGAACTAACACCTGTCTCTTGGCTTTCGTCCTCTAACCTATCCAACCTCTTTTGAATTCGTTCTAATCTTTGAAGAGTCTTTTTCGAATAATAATCCTCCCTAATAATATTATTACTATCCTTATTATTCTGGATTATTTTTCCTATGTATTCATCTTTTTCATTAATATTCTTATAATCTGGAATATATTTTACCTTTTTTAGTTGATAAAAATCTTCAATTGGTAGGCTTCGCAAGGTTTTATTGAAAATTTCTTCATCAATAAAATATATTCGATTATTGACAACCTGAAGGTCAACCCAATTACTTGTTGGTCCCAACACTTCTTCAGAGAAACTTGAATCTAAGGTTTGAAATACCAAATTTTTATAATTGGATTTATTGACCATAAAGAACCAAGTACTATCATTAAAATTATTTAAATGCTCGATATTTCCTATATGGGAAAATAATTTTTCAGGACCATTCGTTTGGTTCGAATCCCAATAATAAACTGATTTCAAATGTTTATTATCCTCTTCGCTTAGGGTAGAATCTGTATCTTTTTGAATATATACAATTCCATTATTCTGGCCATAAAATTGGGGTTCTAATTCCTCCTCTGGAGAGTTGGTAATGGAGCTAAGTCTTCCCCTATTTAAATCGATGAATCCTAAATCAAATTGACCTTTATTAAGATATTTTACGAGGATTCTTCTTCCGTTATTTGCAGGTTTAAAATCGTGGACATCATAATCTCCAAGATATTTTTTTTGAGAAAGCTTAACATCTTTATCAGAAACTGCAAAGGTATATAAATAGGATTTTCCTTTATTTTTCAATAAAACATAAAGTACATTTGATTTTCCCCACCGAATTTGAGGTTCCTGAATGGAAGCGTAATCAAGGAGCTCATTTCTTGTTTCTTGATAAAATGTTTTCTGAGTTCCATTAATTAGGTTTTCAACTTTCAATTCCATTTTAGAATTGGTAAGATTGAATGAGGCAATATATTTACCATCTTCTGAAATTTCAGATGAAACTATTTCACTAAAATCAACTTTATAATTCTTTAAATTTGTTGAATCTGTAGATTGAACAATTGAATTATAAAATTGAAGTTTATTCAAATAAAATCGATACCAATCTTGAATAATTTCTGTAAAAGGCTTTTTTATTGCTGAATTGAAGGAAGATTGTTCCGAACGAATAATCCTTGTATAATTAATAATATTTGAAATTACCTGATTTCCGTAAAGATTTCCTACATAGGCAAAAATAGATTGCCCGATGTATTTGGCCTCATCTCCCTGTGCAAGACTCAGTTTTCGAACCTTTGAACTAGCAATTGCACGAATCATATATTGATTCATTTCTGGACTATCTCCATCAACCAGATAAGCAATAATTCCTCTGGAATACCATTCTGGCACATTCAATAATATAGAATTTTGGATTGATTCCTTTATACTTCCTCCAAATAACATATCATTTAGATAAAGATTGGCTAAATTAGTGGTCAATCTTTTCTCATAATTAGCCATATTTTCTTCCATAGCAATTTGAATTTTAAAATTGCTATAATTTAAATTAACCAATTCTTTGTTGGAGGATGTTGAAATTCCAGAATTATCTTGAATTAGGTCATAAGAAGAATCATGAATGAATATTTTAACCTTATTATATCCGTAATAACCAAGAATCTTTGAAATCCTTTTCGTTTCGTTTATGGAATATTGAAGAGTCTTTTCGGCAAGCTTCTCATTATTACCATAAAAATAAATTTCAAAATTATTGGATGCTAAGAACTTCCAGTCAAAATTTTCATATTGAATACGATGAGATTCCACTTTCTTTTGAGTAGGCAAATAATCTTGACCCTTCAATTCTAGTGAAAAAAGAAAAATCAAAATATAAAGAGTAAGATGGTGGTATTTTCTAAGCATTCAGTTAAAATTCAACTAATATCAAATATAAGGATTAATTTAAAAAATTAAATATAAAATCGACGAATTGATACTTCATTTGGAAGATTTTTTTCTTCTGACCATTCCTTTAAAAATTCCTTGGCGAAATAGGGAATCAAGGATACTCCTTTCGATCCAAATCCATTGAAAATACCTAAATTAGAATCAGGCAAAAAACCAATAAATGGCCTTCGGTCTTGGGTGGCAGGCCTTACCCCTACCTCCTGTTGAAGGATGGTGTAATTTTCTATTCCAAATTGTCTTAATTTATCCTTTAGTTCTTCTAGGGAATCCTCTGTGGATTGATTAGTAAATTCATTCCATCGATAGGTTGCTCCAACTTTAAATAAATCATCTTTTATAGGAAATAAAAAACCATTTTTACTTAAAATATAATTCTGAGAATAATTTGGAATAGATATTTGCAAAAGTTCTCCTTTGGCGGGCAAATAACATAAATTTTTAAAAAATGGATTTGAATTTTGAGCATGAAACCCTTCGGCAAATATAATTCTTTCATATTCCACTCCTTGAATTTGAAAGGATTTTTGTTTTGGATTTGAAATCCATTCGTGCTCAAATTTAATTTCTTTATAAATTCCTAAAGATTGAAAATAATCACGCGATTTTAGTAAAAGTTTGGGGACATCTACCCAGCCAGCCTGATTGATCCAAACTCCTTCTTCATCGGACCAGTCAACATAATTCTCATCTACTAATTCCTTCCTTTCTAAAAGCCAATTTTTGGAATTTTCATTCCCAAATGGACGAAACATTTTGCTTGGAAAAAAAAATTTTTCTTGAAGAAGTTCCTCTAAATCTTTATAAAAGCCTGGAAGGTAATCAAATAATTCTTTGGCTAACCAGGTGTTTTCTAGTTTTCTTCCAGTTACCGGATTAAAAATTCCGCCAGCTGCCAAGGAAGATGTAAAATAGGTATCTGAATGGTTCCAGATTTCAAAAGGAATCTTATTTTTCAGAAGTTCAAAAGCCAAAATACTTCCCGCAAGCCCTTGTCCTACAATCAGTATTTTTCCTTTGCCAATCATTTATCTATGGGTAATTTTTTCAACTAAATCCATCACAAAATCTACTTGTTGATTAAATGTGGTATAGGAGGTATCTAATTCAATAGCATCATCAGCTTTTTTCAATGGGCCTTCAGACCGATTCATATCGAGTTCATCCCGCATTTTAAGGTTAGATAGAATTTCTTCAAAGGAAACATCTTCTCCTTTGGCGTCCAATTCAGCCTTTCTCCTTTGAGCACGAATTTCAGGTTGGGCTGTCATAAAAATTTTTAAATCTGCATGCGGAAAAACAACGGTACCAATATCTCTTCCATCCATTACAATTCCGCCCTTTTCTCCCATTTTTTGTTGGAGTGCAACCATGGCCTTGCGAACAGGAATGATAGAACTTACTTTGGAAACATATTCGGAAATATATTGCTTTCTTATTTCTATTTCAACATTTTCATTATTCAAATAGGTATCAGAAGCTTGTTTTTCTGGATTAAAACGAAAATCAATCTGAATATTATCTAATTCCTTTAAAATAATATTTTCATCTTCCAAAGAAATATTATTCCGATGAAAATAGAGTGCAACTGCACGATACATAGCTCCAGTATCAACAAAAGCATAGGAAAGCTTTGCCGCAACTTTTTTGGCAGTGGAACTCTTCCCACAAGAGGAATGTCCATCCATTGCTATTATCAGTTTTTTACCCATTAATAGGAGTTTATTAAACCTAAAATCAAGAAAAATAAACCAATTACTGCTGCTAAACCTCCAACAAATCCTATCCCAAATAGGCTAAGGATAATTCCAACTACCAATAAGGTAACCCCTATTTTGACATTCGGTTCCCAATCCGCTGGACCAGATTTTGCTTGATTCAATTTTGCTTCTCTTTTGATTTCTTTTAATTGAGGCTTTATTTCTTTAATTATTTTCTTAATTTCTTTTCGTGAAATTTTCTCAACTTTTTTTGTTTCAACATAGCTCAATGAAAGGGTTTTTGCTCTTGAAACTAGAAATTCTGGACGATCTTGTAGTTTCAAATCTTTCGATTCAAGGCGACTTAAAAATTGGTTTTGATTTACCTGTTTTTGGGACGGGTAATTCTCGAATTTCGGATTGAAATAGCCAATTTGGTTTGATTTCGAACATGAGAATATCATGGTAGAAATAAAGATAAAAAACAAAATCCTTTTCATATGGTTAAGCAACAATTTTAAGTTGATATTCTAAATTTTTCTCAAATTTCTCTTTTACATAATTCAAATCCACATCAAAATTCTTAATTGATTTTTTTGATGGAATTTCAAACATGGCATCGGTCATAATTGATTCCATGATTGAACGTAAACCTCTAGCACCTAATTTAAATTTCATAGCTTGTTCAACTAAAAATTCTAAGGCGTCATTTTGAAAGGTTAAACTTACATTTTCCATTTCAAAAAGCTTTTGGTATTGTTTTACTAAAGCATTTTTGGGTTTGGTAAGAATAGAAAATAAAGCTTCTTTATCTAAGGGATTTAAATGTGTTACTACCGGAAGCCTTCCTAATAATTCAGGAATTAGTCCAAAGGATTTTAAATCCTGAGCCATAACATATTTCAATAAATTCTGATTATTTTCAATTTTTTCAAATTGATTATCTCCAGAAAAACCGATAGGTCTTTGATTCAATCTTTTAGCAATATGACGGTCTATTCCATCAAAAGCACCCCCACAAATAAAGAGAATATTTTCTGTATTCACCTGAATCATTTTCTGATCCGGATGTTTTCTTCCTCCTTGAGGTGGAACATTGATTATTGATCCTTCCAATAATTTTAATAATGCTTGTTGCACCCCTTCACCAGAAACATCTCTTGTGATGGATGGATTATCAGATTTACGAGCAATTTTATCAATTTCATCAATAAATACGATTCCTCTTTCAGCTTTTGCTACGTCATAATCAGCAGCTTGTAATAAACGGGTAAGGATAGTTTCAACGTCCTCCCCAACATAGCCTGCTTCTGTAATTACAGTTGCATCAGCAATACAAAAGGGAACATCTAATTTTTGAGCTAACGTTTTAGCCAAATAAGTCTTACCTGTCCCCGTCTCTCCAACCAATAAAATATTTGATTTTTCAATCTTAACCTCATCATCTTTTGATTCCTGACGTATTCTTTTATAATGGTTATAGACTGCAACGGAAAGATGGACCTTAGCTTCATCCTGACCAATAACATATTCATCAAGATAGGACTTCAAATCTTTTGGTTTTACAAGATTTATCTCCTCGGTACTAGCAGATTTTTTTGATTTAAAATTCAGTTCTTCTTTTATAACCTGAAAACCTTGTTCAATACAAGATTCACAAATATTACCATCTATTCCAGAAAGTAATAATTGAACCTCTTTTTTAGGTCGTCCGCAAAAGGAACAGAAGGAGGATTTATTATTCGACATATATTATTTTTCTCTTACAAGGATTTCATCAATCAAACCATATTCTTTTGCCTCAGCCGCCTTCATCCAATAATCTCTATCGGAGTCTCTTTCGATATCTTCAAAAGATTTGCCAGAATGTTTTGCAAGAATTTCATATAATTCCTTACGAATCTTCACAATTTCACGTGCTGTAATTTCAATATCACGAGATTGACCTTGTGCACCTCCGGAAGGTTGGTGAATCATCACACGTGCATGCTCTAATGCGGATCTTTTTCCTGCAGCGCCTCCAGCTAATAATACAGCTCCCATTGAAGCAGCTAAAGAAGTACAAACAGTTGCAACATCCGGACGGATATAATTCATCGTATCATAAATACCTAGGCCAGCATAAACGGAACCTCCTGGAGAATTGATATACATGACAATATCTTTCTTGGCATCTGTAGATTCCATGAATAACATTTGCGCAACGATGATATTGGCCATATAATCATCTACTGGAACCCCCATAAAAATAATACGATCCATGATTAATCTTGAAAAAACATCGATCTGAGCAAATCTCATGGGTCTTTCTTCAATGATATATTGAGTCATATCATGAATACCAGGAATGGGACGATCAGTAATCTGATTCATGTATTGGTCTACAGCCAATCCATTTAATCCTCGGTGATGAACAGCGTATTTTCTAAATTCTTCTGATGATAATTCTCTTGGATTCATATTTCTATTTTTGTTTTAACAAATATAATAAATAGAATTTAGAATC